>NZ_JAPYKP010000187.1:0-8777 GCF_037179725.1 Mesorhizobium sp. Cs1321R2N1
AGCAAGCCGCACCGTCCAAACCGTCTGCGACGCGATCGGCCAAATTCTCAACCGCATCACACCGACAGAATGCTCACACTACTTCGAAAACTCCGGCTATGACCGAAACTAATCTCATCACGCTCTAAATATCGGTTCACACCGCGCGCCTCGCAGGATTTGCGAGATGTCTGGCACACCATCGCAATCGACAACGAAAAGGCAGCGGACAAGCTGCTGATGCGCATCTTCGACAAGCTGGATCTGGCGGCTCAGCACCCCAGGATAGGAGCAGCCCGCCCGGAATTGAGTGCAACAGCCCGAGTGCTGATCGAAGGCCGCTACATCGTCATCTACGAACCACAGTCGGATGGTGTCCTAGTCGTGGCGATTGTCCACGGGATGCGCGATCCAGAACACTGGCTGTAGACCGAAAGAAGCGAACATCCATATGGAAAGGGCGGCTCGTGGCCGCCCTTTCGCTTCTTATCGGACCGGCGCCTACTTCGCGTTGGGGTTCGGCATCCAGGCAGGCATGGCGACATCGGCGTGGGCGAACTGCGGCAGCTTGGCCGACAGGTCCTCCATGTTCTTGATGTCCTTGTCGATCAGCTCTTTCTGGGTGATCAGCGTCGGCGGCACGATGACGTTGTGGCCGGGATCTTCACCGGCAAGCAACTGCGCCAGGGCGCGCACCGAGACCTGGCCGACGACGGCCGGGTTGGTCGCGGCGGTCGCCGCCCAGGCACTATCGGGCTCGCGCATCGCCGCGATGTCGGACGTGGAAATGTCGGCCGAATAGATCTTGATCTTCTTGTTCAGGCTCGCTTCGTCGACGGCGATCTTCACGCCCTTGGCGAATTCGTCATAAGGGGCGAACATCACGTTGATGTCGGGGTGCGCCGACAGCACCGAGCGTCCCTGGTTGGCGACGGAGTTGGCGATCGGATTGTCGAGCGTGCCGAACATGGCGGCTTCCTTGATGCCGGCATATTTCTTCTTCACGTCGACCCAGGTTTCGTTGCGGCGGTCGAGCGGCGCGATGCCGGCGACGTAGACATAGCCGGCGTTCCAGCTTTCGCCATTGTCCTTGACCGCCTGTTCGAGCGCTAGGCGCGCCAGGTCCTTGTCCGACTGTTCGATCTGCGGGATCTTGGGGTTTTCGACATTGACGTCGAAGGCCACCACCTTGATGCCGGCGTCGACGGCACGCTGGGCCGCGTCCTTCATCGATTCCGTCAGGCCGTGCTGGATGATGATGCCCTGCACGCCGAGCGCAATGGCCTGGTCGACCATGTCGGCCTGAAGGGCGGCGTCCTGGCGGCTGTCGAGCACGCGCAGGTCAATGCCGAGCGCCTTCGACTGCGCCTCGACGCCCGACAGATAGGCCTGGAAGAAGTCGCCGGTCGAGAGATAGCGCACCAGCGCGATCTTGACGCCGGGCTTGTCGAACGGCGCCGGCTTATCGGCGGCCAATGCCGGGACCTGCATCAGCATGGTTGCGCCGGCGAGCCCGAGCGCCACTTTCCCCAGAAGTCTTCTTGTGATGTTCACCTTGTTTTCCTCCACTTTTGTTGAACCCAAAATCCTATCCGGCCGAATGCTAGTTCCTGCCCCTGCCCGAAAGGGCAAAGGTGAAGACAAGGGCGACGACCAGAACCACGCCCTTGACGAAATCCTGCGTGTAGTAGGGCGCGTTCATCATCGTCAGGCCCTGCAGCAAGATGCCGACGAACAGCGCGCCGATGGCGGTGCCGAAGGCGTTCGGCTTGGCGGCGCCAAGCACCGCGTAGCCGATCAGCGCCGCGGCAACCGCATCGAGCAGCAGATTATTACCCGAGGCGATGTCGCCGCGTCCAAGCCGGGCGGCGAGCAAAATGCCGCCGATAGAGGCAAAAACTCCTGAAATAACGTAGGCCCAGATCTTGTATGCCTTGACAGGCGCGCCGGCGAGTTCGGCGGCGCGCTCATTGGAGCCGACGGCGTACATCATGCGGCCGAAGCGGGTGTATTCGAGGAAGAACCAGATCAGCACGGCCAGCACCAGAAGCACGACCACCGACACCGGAATGAGGTTCGGGATGAAGAAATCGAAGCGGTGGCGGCCAAGCGCCAGGAAGGCATCGGAGAACTTGCCGTTGGCGACCGAGCCGTCGGGCATGGTCATGCCGGTGGCGATCGAGCGGCCTTCTGTCGGGATGCGCTGCAGGCCGACCAGGAGGAACATCATGCCTAGCGTCGCCAGCAGGTCCGGCACGCGCATGTAGACGATCAGCCAGCCATTGATCAGGCCGACAAAGGCGCCGATCAACAAGCAGATGATGACCGCCACGAACGCGTTCTGCTCCAGCACCACCATGACATAGGCCGCCGCCATCATGGCCGAGGTCGCAACCGAACCGATCGACAGGTCGAAGCCGCCGACCACCAGGGTGGCGGTAACACCGAGCGCCAGCACGCCGGTGATGGCGACCGACTGGAAGATGAAGACGGCACTTTGCGGCGAGACGAATCCGTCGGCGGCGATCGCGAAATAGGCGACCAATCCGAACAACAGCACGATGAATCCATAGCGGATGGCGTGGTCGCGCAGCGTCATTCCGCGCACCCCGGCGCCGCTGCGGTTTTTACCCAACTCCAACCCATGATCTCTCCATTCCAATTCCATCGGCCGCCACGCTCAGGCAGCGCTGTGCAGCGGTCCGCCCGCGACCTCGGCCAGCAGGCGATCTAGATCGACATCGGCGTTGCGGTGTTCGCCGACGATTGTGTGCTCCGACATCACCAGGATGCGGTCGGCCGTCTCCAGCGCTTCGTCGAGTTCGGTGACGAACAAAAGCGTGGCGCGGCCATTGGCGCTTGCCCTCAGCTTGGCTGCGATGTCGCGCCGGGCCGAAATGTCGACGCCCTGGAACGGCTCGTCGAGGATGAACAGCGCGGCATTCTGGGCCATCCAGCGGGCGACCATCACCTTCTGCTGGTTGCCGCCGGACAATGCCGACATGTCATCCTTCTCGGAGCGGCAGACGATGCCGAGCTGCTCGATCTGCCGGCGCGCGGTGGCGCGTTCGAGGCGGCGCTTGAGCACGCTGAAATTCGACATACGCTTCAGGAAAGGCAAGCTGACATTGCGCTCGATGTTGAAGCCGCCGACAATGCCGCTGGTGGCGCGATCCTTGGCGACGAGGAACACGCCGGCGGCGATCGCGTCGCCCGCCGAGCGCGGCGCGTAAGGCTTGCTGTTCATCGTCATGGTGCCGGCGAGTGATCGGCGCACGCCGAACAGCGTCTCGGCAAGAGCGGTCTTGCCGACACCGACGAGACCGGTGATGGCGACCACTTCGCCATCGCCAAGGGTCAGCGAGATCGGCCGGGCGCCCTGCGCGATCCGCAGGCCTTCGACGCTCAGGACCGCCCTGGCGGAACTCCTGGCGACGACACGGTCGAGATGGATCTTGCGGCCGAGCATGGCGTTGACCGCGCCTTCATAGTCGAGCGGCTTGATGTCGAAGGCGCCGGAGACGACACCGTCGCGCATCGAGACGATGCGGTCCGCGAGCCGCCTGATGTCCGACATGCGGTGCGAGATATAGAGGATCGCCACGCCTTGCTCGCGCAGCCGGTCGACCAGCGCGAACAGCCTGTCGGCTTCGGCGCTGGAGAGCGACGAGGTCGGCTCATCGAGGATCAGCACCTTCGGCTGGTGTGCCAGCGCACGGGCAATCGCCACCATCTGGCGATCGGCGAGCGAAAGGTCGCTGACGCGCGCCTTCAAATCGATGGCCAGCCCCATGCGGTCGGCGACCGCCTTGGCTTCGCGGCGCACGCGGGCGGGATTGAACAGGGTCGGCGCGCCTTTGCCGCTCAGCCTGTCGAGGGTGAGATTGGTGGCGACGTCGAGATCGGCGACGACACCGTCATTGATGTTCTGGTGCACGGTGACGACGCCGGCGCGGATCGCTTCCGCCGGCGTGTTCGGCGCAAAATCCTGCCCGGCAAGCGTCATCGTGCCGCCGCCACCCTCGTAGACGCCGCTGACGATCTTGACGAGGGTGGATTTACCGGCGCCGTTGGCGCCCATCAGCACGGTCACTTCACCGGCATGGAGGTCCAGCGCGATGCCGCCAAGCACCTCGTTGCGGCCAAAGGATTTCCTCAGTCCCTCTACGCGGAACACGGCATTGCCGACCATGCGTTCCTCCCTGACCATGACGCTATGGTCAATATCGGCAATTGTCAACACGATTGACAATTGCCAGACGGCTTCCTAGCTTGGCCTCGCCGTCAAGGCTCCCTTATGATGGGAGCACACAGGCGGGAGGGACAAGGATGACTGGGAAATTGCCGTTCGAAGCATTGTCGGTGGAGACGCTCGCAACACGTCTCGGCACGAACGAAGCGCTGTGCTCGAAGATCGGCAAGGATGCGAGCGCCTGGAAGGTCCGCGAGGTCGGGGACGGCAATCTGAACCTGGTGTTCATCGTCGAGGGTGCTAGCGGCGGCGCCATCGTCAAGCAAGCCCTGCCCTATGTCCGGCTCGTCGGCGACAGCTGGCCACTCCCCTTGAAGCGCTCCTTCTTCGAATACCACGCGCTGACCCGGCAGGAGGCGCGCGCGCCGGGCTCGGTGCCGGCGATCTACTACTTCGACGAGGTCCAGGCGCTGATCATCATGGAATATCTGTCGCCGCACATCATCCTGCGGCGGGCGCTGATCGAAGGCCGGCAGTTGCCGAACATTGCCCGGGATATCGGCCTGTTCATGGCCCGCACCCTGTTCCGCGGCTCCGACCTGTCGATGGTGACCAAGGAGCGCAAGGCGGACCTGGCGCTGTTCGCGGACAATGTCGAGCTTTGCGACATCACCGAGAACCTGGTGTTCACAGACCCGTATTTCGACGCCAAGATGAACCGCCACACCAGTCCGCAGCTCGACGGTCTGGTGGCGGAACTGCGGGCCGACCGCGACCTCAAGGTGGAGGCGCAGCGGCTGAAGCATCTCTTCACCGCCAATGCCGAAACGCTGCTGCATGGCGACCTGCATTCCGGCTCGATCATGGTCACCGATCAGGAAACGCGGATGATCGATCCGGAGTTCGCCTTCTACGGTCCGATGGCGTTCGACACCGGCATGCTGCTCGCCAATTTCTGGATGTCGTTCTTCTCGCAACGCGGGCATGAACAGAAGGGCAAGCGCGACGCCATGCGCGCCTATCTGCTCGATGTCGTCGTCGAGACATGGGCAGTGTTCCGCGCCGAGTTCTCGCATCTGTGGCGCACCGAGCGCACCGGCATGCTCTACCAGAAGAGCCTGTTCGAGGATCAGGGCGACATACTCGCCGCCGAGCAGGCGCTCGACGATGTGCTGCACCAGATCTGGACCGATCTGCTCGGCTTTGCCGGCATCGAGGTGCACAGGCGCATCCTCGGCCTCGCCCACAATGCCGACTTCGAGACCATTGCCGATGAAGATCTGCGCGCCAGTTGTGAGGCGAAGGCACTGAAATTCGGCCGCCACATCGCCGTCAACCGGCGCCAGATTCACAGCATCGACGAGGTCAACAATCTGGCCGCGCTGATCGAACAGGAGAACAGCATTTGAACGTCGGCGACCGCCACTATCGGACCATCTGGCTCAGCGACGACGGCCGCTCGGTGGAGATCATCGACCAGCGCTGGCTGCCGCATGAATTCCGCATCGAGAAGCTTGGCACGGTCGCCGGCATCGCCACCGCGATCCGCGACATGTGGGTGCGCGGCGCACCGTTGATCGGGGTCACCGCGGCCTATGGCGTCGCCATGCAAATGGCGCACGATCCGTCCGACGAAGCGCTCGACAGCGTGTGGGAAACACTGCACGAGACACGACCGACGGCGATCAACCTGCGCTGGGCGCTGGACGAGATGCGGCGTTTCCTGCGGCCGTTGCCGGCCGGACAACGCGCCGCTGCCGCCTATCGGCGCGCCAGTGAAATCGCCGACGAGGATGTCGGGCTCAACCGCGCCATCGGCGAGAACGGTCTCGCCATCATCAAGGACATCGCGGCGCGCAAGCAGCCCGGCGAGCCGGTCAATATCCTCACCCACTGCAATGCCGGCTGGCTGGCGACTGTCGACTACGGCACAGCCACCTCACCGATCTATCTCGCTGTAGAAGCCGGCATTCCGGTCCATGTCTATGTCGATGAAACACGCCCGCGCAACCAGGGCGCCCAACTGACCGCCTGGGAAATGGCCGGCCATGGCGTGCCGCACACGCTGATCGTCGACAATGCCGGCGGCCATCTGATGCAGCGCGGCGCGATCGACATGGTCATCGTCGGCACCGACCGCACGACAGCCGACGGCGATGTCTGCAACAAGATCGGCACCTATCTGAAGGCGCTCGCCGCAGCCGACAACGACGTGCCGTTCTACGTCGCGCTGCCCTCTCCCACCATCGACTGGACGGTGGGCGACGGCCTCGCCGAAATCCCGATCGAGGAGCGCTCGGGCGACGAGGTGTCGCTGGTCTGGGGCAAGACCGCCAAGGGCGAGATCGCCCAGGTGCGTGTGTCGCCCGAAGCGACGCCGGCAAGGAACCCCGCCTTCGACGTGACGCCGGCACGGCTGGTGACCGGACTGATCACCGAGCGCGGCATCGCCAAGGCATCGCGCGAAGGGCTGAAGGCGATGTTCCCCGAGCGGGCATAGCACAGCGGCGGATCGTTCCGGCGGATGTTGACAGCATGGCGCGCTCATGCGGCCCAACGGTGTTGAAAAAGCCTATTTGCTGATGAAACAGAGTAAGACTCGTGCTAGTAATTGCGTTGACTGAGGCTCATATACGTGAGCGGGACGCTTACATTTCAATGAAAAACACACAGCGGAGGGTTATATCTGTGAGCAAATATACCGAGATCAAAACTTGGGGACCGCGACAACCTTCAAGTGGCGTAAATACTTCAGTCGGGCCGAGACAGCCGGCCCCGCCGCCACCACCGCCACCGCCAACCAAAAAATAGGAACGGCTTTGGCCAAGAAAGCGGGTACTGGACAGGGCAAGAGCGCTAAGAGGGAGAGCCGTTCTGGCCAAACCGTTCCGAAGAAGGCTGCCTCGGGTGCTGGCCAGCGCTTGCATGCTGGCCCGCGCCAGCCAAAGCCTGAACGAATAGATAAGCCTGGGCGGGATGAAAAGCCGGGAAAGAAGGAACGCTAGTGGCCAGGGACGTAGATAATGTACGGTTTAACGCCCTTCGGAACGCCCTCTATCACACAGGGCGCCGCCGGGCGTTCGAACGCTGGAACCGCTTCTTCAACTTCCTAGTAGTTTTGCTTGGCGCGGCTGCCATGAGTGACGTCGCGCACCGCTTCGGCGTTGATCAGTTGTGGATTGGGGCAGCTGTTTCAGCTGTAGCGGCAGCGCAGCTGGTCTTTGATTTTGGTCGCTCTGCACGCGATCATCAGGCACTTCAGCGAGACTACTACAACCTTCTCGCTGAGATTGATGAATGCATTAATTGCGACGAGGACAAATGTGCGGCATGGGCAAGCAAAATGACGCGAATCGCTGGAGACGAGCCACCTGTTTTACGCGCAATAGACGCCAAGGCGTACAATGATGCTCTCGACGCCATTGATAAATATGGTTCTGGGGAGCACCTTTATATACCGTTTTACCAAAAGATCCTCGGAAGCATATTTGCCTTCGACGGATACAACTATCGAAAGCTCTCTGAACTCCCTAACTACTCTGCTCAAATAGCTACGAAATAGGTAGACTATTTCTTGACCTGTAGCCGGGCGCGTCGCGACCGTCGAAAAGGCAGGCCTCGTGCGAAGGTCTGAAGGCTATATTTCCCTAACGAGCGTGACAGCCAAGACTTCCATCCGTCCTGCCTAGTAGAGCGGCTTGCCCATGTGCTTCGGCGTCGGCCATTGCGCCGTGATGCCGGGCTGCACCGGCCGTTCGAGGTAGGTCGCCAGAACCACGTAGCTGCGCGTCGAGGTGACGCCGGGTGTCTCGTAGAGACGCAACAGCAGTCCTTCGAGCGCCTTGGTGTCCTCGGTGCGCACCTTGAGCAGGACGCATGTATCGCCGGCGACGGTGTGGATCTCCTCGACCTCGGGATATTCCGAGATCGCCATCAGTTCCGGGGTCTTGCCCCAGCCACTGGTGTCGATGTGGACGAAGGTGAGCAGCGGCTTTTTCACCGCATTGGGATCGATGATGGCGGCCGTGTTGCGGATGGCGCCGCTGCGCCGAAGCCGTTTGACGCGCTCATGCGCTGCCGGCGGCGACAGGCCGACACGTTCGCCGAGCTCGGCATAACTGACGGTCGCGTCGTCGACCAGAACGCCTAATATCTTTCGGTCGGTCGCGTCGACATCCCGGGCCGCCGGCCTGTTCCGCTGAATGCCATCTGTTTCTTCATCCATGCCGATATTCCCGATTGTCACGGAATTCAATACGGCCATTATGGTGATATGTCGAACAACGATCAAGCTGCAACCTTGAACGCGGACACCAGGCCGCCCATCCCGGCGCTTGCCTATCTCCTGACCGGATGCATCGCCGTGATCGGCTCGAATTCGCTGGTGCTGGGCCCGATCGCTCCGGCGGTGGCCGTATCGTTCGCGACCAGCGTTCCCATGGTGATGACGGCGGCGGCCGCCTTCGGCCTCGGCACATCGGCGAGCGCCCTGTTCCTGGCACGCCATATCGACCGGATCGGCGCGCGCCGGATGCTGCAGGCGGCCTTGCTGCTGCTGGCATTGGCCTTGGTCGCCAGCGCGGCCGCGCCGACGGTGGCCGCGCTG
>NZ_JAPYKP010000188.1:0-8751 GCF_037179725.1 Mesorhizobium sp. Cs1321R2N1
GATGGCGTCGAGCACATCGCCCTTCAGCACCTGGCCGCGCTTGCCCGAGCCGGAAAGCTGGTCGACCGACAGATTGTTCTCGGCGATCAGCTTTGCCGCTGCCGGCGCCGGCGGCATAGTGCGCGGCTCGACCGGGCCGGCGTCGCCTGCAACCTTGGCGGTCTCTGCCGCGGCCTGCTTGGTGGTCTGCGCCGCGTCGGGGCTCGAAGCCTGCGCCACGGCTTGCGGCCTGGTCGCGGGAGCAGCCGCCCCACCGCCCGAAATCGACCCTAGCAGCGCGCCGACGCCGACCGTCTCACCTTCTTTTACAGAGATTTCGCCGAGCGTGCCGGCGGCGGCGGCGGGCACCTCCACAGTCACCTTGTCGGTCTCGAGCTCGACCAACGGCTCGTCGGCGGCAATGGCATCGCCGACCTTCTTGAACCATTTGCCGACGGTCGCTTCGGTGACGGATTCGCCAAGGGTGGGAACGCGGATTTCGGTAGCCATTGTGCCTGTCCGTTCTTTCGCTTCAGTTCTATTCGCCCAATTCTGCTTATTCTCCGAGCGCGTCTTCGAGCAAGGCGGCGAGCTGGGCAAGGTGCTTCGACATCAGGCCGGTCGCCGGCGACGCGGCCGCGGGACGGCCGGTGTAGCGCACCCGCTGATGCTTGGCGTCGATATGCGCCAGCACCCATTCCAGATAAGGGTCGATGAACGACCAGGCGCCCATGTTCTTGGGTTCCTCCTGGCACCACACCATCTCGGCGTTGCGGAAGCGTGACAGCTCGGTGATCAGCGCCTTGGCCGGGAACGGGTAGAGCTGTTCGACGCGCAGCAGGTAGATGTCGTTGATGCCGCGCTTCTCGCGCTCTTCATAGAGGTCGTAATAGACCTTGCCCGAGCACAGCACGACGCGGCGGATCTTGGAATCCTTGGTCAGCTTGATCGCCTGGTTGGGCAAAAGCTGGGCGTCGTCCCACAGCAGCCGGTGGAACGAGCTTTCGCCCGAGATTTCCGGCAGCGTAGACACCGCCCGCTTGTGGCGCAGCAGCGATTTCGGCGTCATCAGGATCAGCGGCTTGCGGAAGTCGCGCTTCAGTTGCCGGCGCAAGATGTGAAAGTAGTTGGCCGGCGTCGTGCAGTTGGCGACCTGCATATTGTCTTCGGCGCAAAGCTGCAGGAAGCGCTCGAGCCGGGCGGAAGAATGTTCCGGGCCCTGGCCTTCATAGCCATGCGGCAGCAGGCAGACGAGGCCCGACATTCTGAGCCATTTGCGCTCGCCCGACGAGATGAACTGGTCGAACACCACCTGGGCGCCGTTGGCGAAGTCGCCGAACTGCGCCTCCCACAGGGTCAGCGCCTTCGGCTCGGCCAGGCTGTAGCCATATTCGAAGCCCAGCACCGCCTCTTCCGACAGCATCGAGTTGATGACTTCGTAACCGGCCTGCGCCGCCGACAGATTGTTGAGCGGGATGTAGCGGGTCTCGTCGCGCTGGTCATAAAGCACGGAATGACGCTGCGAGAAGGTGCCGCGCTCGGAATCCTGCCCCGACAGCCGGATCGGATTGCCGTCGAGCAGGATCGCGCCGAAGGCCAGTGCCTCCGCCGTCGACCAGTCGATGCCTTCGCCGGACTCGATCGCCTGGCGCCGGTTCTCGAGGAAGCGGATAATCGTCTTGTGCGCCTCGAAATCCTTCGGCACCTCGGTCAGCTTCTTGCCGATTTCCTTCAGCGTCTTGACCGGCACGGCGGTCTTGCCGCGCCTTGTCTCGTCCTGATTGTCGGCCGTGCGCAGGCCCGACCAGGCGCCGTCGAGCCAGTCGGCCTTGTTGGGCTTGTAATGCTGGCCGACTTCCCATTCGGCTTCCAGATGCGTGCGCCAGTCGGCCTTGAGCTGGTCGAGCTCGGCCTGGGTGATGTGGCCTTCCGCGATCAGGCGCTCGCCATAGATCTGCACCGTCGTCTTATGGGTGCGGATGTTGCGGTACATGAGCGGCTGGGTGAAGGCCGGCTCGTCGCCCTCATTGTGGCCGAAGCGGCGGTAGCAGAACATGTCCACGACCACCGGCTTGTGGAACTTCATGCGGAACTCGATCGCCACCTTGGTGGCGTGCACCACGGCTTCCGGGTCGTCGCCATTGACGTGGAAGATCGGCGCCTCGATCATCTTGGCGACGTCGGACGGATAGGGCGACGAACGCGAGAAGCGCGGATTGGTGGTGAAGCCGATCTGGTTGTTGATGATGAAATGCAGCGTGCCGGCGACGCGGTGGCCGCGCAGGCCCGACAGGCCGAGGATTTCAGCGATCACGCCCTGGCCGGCGAAAGCGGCGTCGCCATGCAGCAAGAGCGGCAACACCTTGGCTCGCTCTTCCAGTGGCACGATTTCCTCGCGGCCACGGCCGAACAGGGAATCCTGCTTGGCGCGCGCCTTGCCCATCACCACGGGATCGACGATCTCCAGATGCGAGGGGTTGGCGGTCAGCGACAGGTGCACCTTGTTGCCGTCGAACTCGCGGTCCGACGAGGCGCCGAGATGGTACTTCACGTCGCCCGAGCCCTCGACCTCGTCGGGGGCTGCGGAGCCGCCCTTGAACTCGTGGAAGATGGCGCGGTGCGGCTTGGCCATCACTTGGGAAAGCACGTTGAGGCGGCCGCGATGGGCCATGCCGAGCACGATTTCCTTCAAGCCCAATTGGCCGCCGCGCTTGACGATCTGCTCCAGCGCCGGGATCAACGATTCACTGCCGTCGAGACCGAATCGCTTGGTGCCCTTGTACTTGACGTCGATGAACTGCTCGAAGCCTTCCGCCTCGACCAGCTTCTGCAGGATCGCCTTCTTGCCGGTGGCGGTGAACGAAATCTCCTTGTCGGCGCCCTCGATACGCGCCTGGATCCAGGCCTTTTCCTCGGGATCGGAAATATGCATGAACTCGACGCCGAGCGTCGAGCAATAGGTGCGGTTGAGGATTTCCAGCATCTGCCGGATGCTGCCGAATTCGAGCCCGAGCACATTGTCGAGGAAAATGGGCCGGTCGTAGTCGGCTTCGGTGAAGCCGTAATTCTCCGGCGACAGCTCGTTATAGTCTTCGAGCTTTGCAATGCCGAGCGGGTCGAGATTGGCGTGCAGATGGCCGCGCATGCGGAAGGCGCGGATCATCATGATGGCGCGCACCGAATCGCGCGTCGCCTGGTGCACATCGGCGTCGGACAGCACGACACCGTTGGTGACCGCCTTATCCTTGACCTTCTTTTCCAGGTGCTTTTCGACGATGCCCCAATTGCCGTCGAGCGCCGACACCAATTCGCCATTGGCCTGCAGCGGCCAGGAGGGTTTGGCCCATGAGGCGCCCTTGGCGTTCCTGCGCACATCGCCGGCATCGTCCTTCAGCCCGGCGAAGAACTCCTGCCACTCGGGATTGACCGAGGCGGGATCGTCCTCATACGCCGCGTAGAGCGCGTCGATGTAATCGGCATTGCCGCCATAAAGGAAAGAGGTAAGCGAGAATTGGTCGTTGGCCTGATCTTGTCGTGCCATTTTTGTCCGCGGAGCCTGGCTCCGTCTCCTTTTTTTGGGGAGTGAGTAGTCAGTAGTCAGTAGAGAAATGGATCTCTCTCATTTGTTCACCGCTCAGTTTTTTCACTACTCACTATTCACTACTCACTTAACCCTTGATCGCCTCGACCAAGGTCGTGCCCAGCCGCGCCGGCGAGGGCGAAACCTTGATGCCGGCCGATTCCATCGCCGCGATCTTGTCTTCGGCGCCGCCCTTGCCGCCGGAGATGACCGCGCCCGCATGACCCATGGTGCGGCCGGCCGGCGCGGTGCGCCCGGCGATGAAGCCCGCCATCGGTTTCCTGCGGCCGCGCTTGGCCTCGTCCTTGAGGAACTGCGCGGCGTCTTCTTCGGCCGAACCGCCGATCTCGCCGATCATGATGATCGACTTGGTCTCATCGTCGGCGAGGAACATCTCGAGCATGTCGATGAACTCGGTGCCCTTGACAGGATCGCCGCCGATACCGACGGCGGTGGTCTGGCCGAGGCCGACATTGGTGGTCTGGAACACGGCCTCATAGGTAAGTGTTCCCGAGCGCGAAACAACGCCGACCGAACCCTTGCGGAAGATGTTTCCGGGCATGATGCCGATCTTGCATTCGTCGGGGGTGAGCACGCCCGGACAGTTCGGTCCGATCAGCCGCGACGTCGAGCGGTCGAGCCGCGCCTTGACCTTGACCATGTCCATCACCGGAATGCCTTCGGTGATGCAGACGATCAGCGGGATCTCCGCCTCGATCGCCTCGATGATGGCTTCGCCCGCGCCCGCCGGCGGCACGTAGATGACGGAGGCGTTGGCGCCTGTCCTTTCCTTGCCTTCGGCGACCGTGGCAAAGATCGGCAGGCTCTCGCCCTTCGCGCCGGTCCAGGTCTCGCCGCCCTTCTTCGGGTGGATGCCGCCGACCATCTTTGTCCCGTGATAGGCCAGCGCCTGCTCTGTGTGGAACGTGCCGGTCTTGCCGGTCAGGCCCTGCACCAGCACCTTGGTGTTCTTGTCGACGAGAATGGACATCGGAGCCCTTTTCTAAAAACCGTTGATCGAGGAAGGCGAGACGCGCCGGTAGACGCCACTCACCATGTCTTGCCAGTCATCGTTGCCGGCGGGTTTGAAATGCAATTTCATGCGGTAGGTGTCGGCATCGCCGAAAATATAGGTCACGCGCGCAGAGCCGCGCGGCGACGACCGCTCCAGCACCAGTTCGTTGCCGTTCCACGTGCCCGTGGCAGGCGACAACGGCACGAGGCCCATCGAATCGAACTGGTGCATGGTCACGACGCCGTTCTGGTGGTCGACGCCGAATACGGTGTGCGAACCGAACGAAATCGTGCCGTCGCGACGCTGACGATAACGCTGCACCACGAACTGGCCGCCGAACTCCGCTTCCGCCAAAACTTCGCTGGTCGCCGTGCCGCCATCGGCCCATTGCGTGTCCGCCACCTCTTCCTCGCCGCGCCACGCGCCGACCAGCGCCTGCAGGCGCTGGTGGTCGGCCGAGAGCGAAGAGAAGGATGCCGCGTTCATGGATCAGAGCCGCTTCAGATCGGTGACGGTGAGATCGCTCTTGGCATTGCCGGTGTTGAGCGTCGTCGCCGGCTCGAACATCAGCACCACGGGCTCTGCGGTGAGCGAGCGCGGCCGGTGCTCGACACCGCGCGGCACGACGATGAAATCGCCCTCGCCGAGCTCGACCGGACCATCGCGGAAATCGATGGCGATCCTGCCGCGCAGCACGAGGAAGGCTTCGTCCTCATTGTCATGCGCGTGCCAGTCGAAGGCCTCGCCGAACTTGGCGACCTTGGCCTGGCTGTCATTGACGTCGCCGGCGATATGCGGATCGAACACCTCGGTGATCGTTTGATCCGCCGCCTCGACCAGATTTATCTTGCGCGGAGGCACCGTCTCAGCCCTGCACCGCCGCAACGATCTTCTTGGCCGCGTCGTCAAGATCATCGGCGGACACGACGTTCAAACCGCTGTCGTTGATGATCTTCTTGCCGAGCTCGGCATTGGTGCCTTCCAGGCGCACGACCAGCGGCACTTTCAACCCGACTTCCTTGACCGCTGCAATCACGCCCTCGGCGATGATGTCGCACTTCATGATGCCGCCGAAGATGTTGATCAGGATGCCTTTGACGGCCGGGTCCCTGGTGATGATCTTGAACGCCGCCGTCACCTTCTCCTTCGAAGCGCCGCCGCCGACATCGAGGAAGTTGGCGGGCTCGGCGCCATAGAGCTTGATGATGTCCATCGTCGCCATGGCAAGGCCGGCGCCGTTGACCATGCAGCCGATATTGCCGTCGAGCGCGACATAGGCGAGGTCGTATTTCGACGCCTCGATCTCCTTCTCGTCCTCTTCGGTGGTGTCGCGCAGTTCCATCAGATCGGGGTGGCGGAACAGCGCGTTGTTGTCGAACGACACTTTCGCATCGAGCACGCGCAGGGGGCCGCTCTTCATCACGATCAGCGGGTTGACCTCGAGCAGGCTCATGTCCTTCTCGACAAAGGCCTTGTAGAGGATCGGGAACAGCGTGCCGCCATCCCTGGCCGCGTCGCCGGCGAGCTTCAGCGCGCCATTGAGCGCCTTCACGTCGTCCGCCGTAACGCCCTTCTCCGGGTCGATGGCGACGGTGATGATCTTTTCCGGCGTGTCGTGCGCGACCGCCTCGATGTCCATGCCGCCCTCTGTCGAGACGACGAAGGCGATGCGGCCGACCGAGCGGTCGACCAGGATCGAGAGATAGAGCTCGCGCTCGATGTCGGCACCGTCCTCGATATAGAGGCGATTGACCTGCTTGCCGGCCGGGCCGGTCTGCTTGGTGACCAGCGTGTGGCCGAGCATCTCGTTGGCGTTGGCCACCACCTCGGCGACCGACTTCGCCAGCCGCACGCCGCCCTTGGCGTCGGGGCCGAGCTCCTTGAATTTGCCCTTGCCGCGGCCGCCGGCATGAATCTGGCTCTTCACCACGTAGAGCGGGCCGGGCAGCGCTTGTGCCGCGGCTTCCGCCTCGCTTGCCTTGAACACCGGCACGCCTTCGGCCACCGGCGCGCCAAAGCTCTTCAGCAGCGCCTTGCCTTGATATTCATGGATGTTCATCGGGAACTATCTCCAGGTCGGTTGCCGGGGGTGATGTTTTGGCGGGTTACTTCGAGGCGAGCTGCGGCGCGATCTTGACACAGGCCTCGGTCAGGCCCTGCACGGTCGCCACCGAAGCCTCGAACATCTTCTGCTCGGCCTTGTTGAGGTCGATCTCGATGACGCGCTCGACACCGCCGGCGCCGATGACCACGGGCACGCCCACATAGGTGCCCTTGACGCCATACTGGCCCGAGAGGTGTGCCGCGCAGGGCAGCACGCGCTTCTTATCCTTGAGGTAGGATTCGGCCATCTGGATCGCCGAAGCCGCCGGCGCGTAGTAGGCCGAGCCGGTCTTGAGCAGGCCGACAATCTCGGCGCCGCCATCACGGGTGCGCTGCACGATCTGGTCGAGCTTTTCCTTCGAAGTCCAGCCCATCTTGATCAGGTCGGGAAGCGGAATCCCCGACACCGTCGAATAACGGATCATCGGCACCATGGAATCCCCGTGGCCGCCGAGCACGAAGGCGGTGACGTCCTCGACCGAGACCTTGAATTCCTCGGCCAGGAAGTAGCGGAAACGCGCGCTGTCGAGCACGCCGGCCATGCCCACCACATGAGTCTTGGGCAGGCCCGAAAACTTCTGCAGCGCCCACACCATGGCGTCGAGCGGGTTGGTGATGCAGATGACGAAGGCCTTCGGCGCGTACTTCTTCAGCCCGGCGCCGACCTGCTCCATGACCTTCAAATTGATGCCCAGCAGGTCGTCGCGGCTCATGCCCGGCTTGCGCGGCACGCCGGCGGTGACGATGCACACGTCCGCACCCTCGATGCCGGCATAGTCATTGACGCCGGCCAGCCGGGAATCGAAGCCATCGACCGGCGACGACTGCGCTATATCGAGCCCCTTGCCTTGCGGGATACCCTCGGCGATATCGAACAGGACCACGTCGCCGAGATCCTTGAGGCCGATCATGTGGGCGAGCGTGCCGCCGATCATGCCAGAGCCGATAAGCGCTATCTTGTTGCGTGCCATGTGAGGATGATTTCCCTTTGTCTGTGACGCGCCAACACGGCGTCGAGGAAGAGGCCGGAATGCTGCGGGGACCGCGAATTTCGCCGCACCCAATAGCTCCGGTGCAGAATAAATTCAAACGATTATTTCGACCCCTGCATTTTCAATCGGTTAGAGTGTTTGGGGTTTACGTAAACGTCAAAATTTGTAAGCCGACTTGGGAGAATTTACACAATGACGGTCGAGATCAGAAGGCTCAATCCCGGCGATGACACCCTTGTGATGCGGGTTGCCGACGATGTGTTCGACGAGCCGGTGCGGCTCGATCGCCTTGCCAGCTATCGCGCGCAATCAGGCCATTTCATGATCGTCGCCCTGGCCGGGGACGTTGTCGTCGGCCAATGCGCGGCGGTCATCCACCGCCACCCGGACAAGCCGACCGAACTTTATATCGACGAAGTCGGGGTCTCGCCGGCCTTTCAGCGCCGGGGCATTGCGCGCAAAATGCTGGACGCCATGTTCGCGCTCGGCCGCGAGCACGGCTGCGAGGAGGCCTGGGTCGGCACCGAGCCGGACAATCTGCCCGCGCGGGCGCTTTATGAAGCGCGCAAGGAACCGCATGACGAGGCGAAGAGCTTTGTGATGTATGTGTACGGGCTGTAGATTTTCTAAGCTGACGGGATAGCGGCTTCCGGATATTTCAGGCCTGCGCCCGCGCTTCCGCCGGGGCCGCCTTCCCCTTCCGACGCTCCGCCCAATCCTCCAGCCAGTCGCGGCTCTGCATCTCGATCAGCCGTGAGGCGGTGCGCTCGAATTCGAACACCTCGACGCCGCGCTTGGCCACATAAAGCGCGTGCGGCGGCGCCTCGGCGCTCACCACAAGGCGCGTATGATGGTCGTAGAGCGTGTCGATCAACAGGATGAAGCGCTTTGCCTCGTTGCGTTTGCCTTCACCCAGCACCGGCACATGATCGATGAAGACGGACGAAAACCGGCCGGCGATGGCCAAATAATCGCGCGCGCCGAGTGGCTTTTCGCAGAGATCGGCGAACGAGAAACGCGCGGCATCGCCGGCGGCGGCCGGCACCGCGACCTTGCGGCCCTTCAGCGTCAGCGACGTCTCG
>NZ_JAPYKP010000189.1:0-8751 GCF_037179725.1 Mesorhizobium sp. Cs1321R2N1
GCAGAAGGTCGAGCGCCTTGCCGACTGCGGCGGCGGTAAACGCGGTGAGCAGGGCCGCGCCATCCTCGGCGTTCAGGCCGTCGGCCATGGCGGCGCCGAAGTCGAAACGGTCGAGCGATTTCGGATAGGCCTTGGTCAGATAGGGATGCTGCAACAGCTTGGCGAGCCGGGCTTCGTCCACCTTGCCCGCGCGGCCCAGCGCGCCGTCACGGTCCATTTCGCCGAGCCCTTTCGACTTGATGAAATCGTTGAGCGGCGCATTGGCGGGGCCGGTGTCGAAGGCGATGACATTGTCGGCGCCGTCCCACCAGGTGATGTTGGCGACACCGCCGAGATTGAGCACGGCCACCTCGCCACTGGCGCCGGCACTGCGCATCAGCGCGGTGTGATAAGCGGCCGCCAAGGGCGCGCCTTGCCCGCCGGCGCGCATGTCGGCCGAACGGAAGTCATAGGCGACCTTGGTGCCCAATATCGAATGCATCAGCTCGCCATCGCCAAGCTGGCAGGTCTGGCCGAGCCGTCCGACCTGCGGCGCGCGATGCAGCACGGTCTGGCCGTGGAAGCCGACGACGCCGATATCGGCCATTCTCATGCCGTAACCTTCGACGAGTTCCTTCACCGCTGCCGACTGGGCGCGGGTCAGGACTTCCTCGGCTTTGCGGAAGATCCCCGGTTCTGGCCCGGTGAAATTCCAGGCCCTGGCCGCCGTCAGCGTCTCTTCCAGCAAGGACCGGATCGACGGGGGATAAGGCATCAGCCGGTAGGTGCCGAAATCCTCGATCCGCTCGCCATCGGTCTTGATCAGGGCGACATCGATGTTGCCGTCAAGCACGGTGCCGGTCATCAGGCCGACGGCCCAGATTGGTTCCATGGTCTATCCCTAGCCCCTGTTGATGAGATCGCCGACCGCCTGCCGCAGCGAGACGATGCCGCTGTCGAAATGACGTGTCGGATGGATGCGGTTGGTGAGCAAGGTCCACGCCTTGCCCTTGTCGAAGTCTATCCACAGTCCCGTGCCGGTAAAGCCGGTATGGCCGATCGTTCCCGGACTGCATAACGCACCGCCGGACCAGCCTTCGTAAGGTCGTTCCCAACCATGGGTGCGGGTGGCCGACAAGGGCTCGCGCATCAGCGCGATCGATTGTTCGGATGCGCCGGTTCCGTCCAGCAATCCCTGGGCGAAATCGAGCACCGAAGCGGCCATACCGAACAGGCCGGCGTGCCCAGCCCCTTGCAACGCCGAGCAATTGTCGTCGTGCACCTCGCCGGACAGCACGCGGTGGCGCCAGGTGCAATCCTCGGTCGCCGCGGCGGCATCGGGTTCCGTGGACCAGGCAAAGCCCGGGCCGGGCTCCATGGCGCGAATGCTCTTGCCCGAAAGCCGCTCCAGCGCAAAGCCGAGCAGGATGAAGTTGATGTCGGAATAAACCGGGTCGCGCGCCCGCCATTCACGCTGCAGGATGAAGGCGCGCAGCAGTTCGGGATCGCGTCCATAGGTGTAGATCGGCTCGACTGCGGGAAAGGGCGTCTGGTGGCCGAGGCACTGGCGGAAGGTCACCTTCCGCTGCCAGGCGTTGGCGTCATACTGGCGAAGGTCGGGGAGTACCGAGATCAGCGGCGCGTCGAGATCGATGATGCCGTCCTGCGCCAGCGCCAGGATTCGCGGCGTGGTGAAGATCACCTTGGTCAGCGACGCCAAGTCGAACCAGGTGTCTTCCCGCATCGGCCGCGGCTTCGGCACGAGCTGCGCCGAGCCGATTGCGCGGACGATGCGGTCGCCATTCCTGTCGACGACGCCGAGCACGCCGCCGGGGATGCGTTTGGCGGTCACTGCCGTTGCGAGTGGCTGGAATGCACGATCGAAGACCTGGGTGAGGTCGGTCAACGCCGGCCTCCTTCGGATAGGTAGCTCTCTACGGCGCCCCCCTCTGTCCTGCCGGACATCTCCCCCTCTAGGGGGGAGATCGGATGTTGCATCGGCCTTCGCCAATCTCCAACGTCCGATGGCTGGCGCCGCGCACGAGCTGGCAATCTCCCCCCTAGAGGGGGAGATGCCCGGTAGGGCAGAGGGGGGCGCTGTCCCGCAAACATCTCTAAGCCTCCACCCTCGCCATATGATCCCCTCCAAACCGCTCCCATCTCGCCGGAGCCGGCTCAAACCCCTGCGGCCTGACCAGCGACGGCACCTGGCGCGTGTCGATCTCGAAATGCTCGTGCCGCCGGTCGATGGTCGGAACGGCGGCGATCAGCTTCTTCGTATAGGAATGCCTCGGCTTCGACAGCACGGACCGCGCGTCGCCGATCTCGACGATCTGGCCGGCATAGATGACCGCGATGCGGTGCGCGATCCGCTCGACCACGGCCATATCGTGCGAGATGAACAGATAGGCCAGCGCATATTCGCGCTGCAGGTCGAGCAGCAGCTCCAGCACTTTGGCCTGCACCGAGACATCGAGCGCCGACACCGCTTCGTCGAGAACCACGACGGACGGGTTGAGCATCAGCGCGCGGGCGATGCACAGTCTTTGCCGCTGGCCGCCGGAGAATTCGTGCGGATAGCGCTCAAGGCTGTTCTTGGGCAGGCCGACGCGTTCGAGCAGGCCGGCCATTCTGGCCCGGGTTTGGGCATCCACCCGCCCACCGGTGGCAATCACCGGTTCGCCCAGGATGCTTTCGATGGCCAGCCTCGGGTTGAGCGAGGCGTAGGGGTTCTGGAACACCATCTGCACGGGTTTGGCGCCGCGCTCCGCCGACGCCATTCGGTTGGCGACCGAGAAGCTGCCGCGCGTCGATCGCACCAGCCCCAGCACCGCCTTGGCGGTGGTGGATTTGCCCGAGCCGCTCTCGCCGACGATGGCCAGCGTCTCGCCTTGCATCAGGTCGAAATCGACACCGTCGACGGCATGCACCGCGCCGGTGGCACGGCTGAAGAAACTGCTCTTCAGGGGAAACCGCACGACGAGCCCATCGACCTTCAAGGCCGGTTGCGTGTTCGCGGCCTTGTCGCGCTGTCCGTCCACGCGTGTCGCCCGGCCGCTGGCGAAATGCGGCACGTCCTGCAGCAGATGCTGCGTGTAGGGATGTTGGGGCCTGTCGAGAATCTGGTTCAGTTCGCCCTGTTCCACGGCCTGGCCGTTCTGCATCACCATCACCTTGTCGGCGATGCCGGCAACCAGACCGATATCGTGGGTGATGAAGATCATCGACATGCCGCTTTCGCGCTTCAGCTCGGCCAGCAGCGCCATGATCTGCGCCTGCACCGTCACATCGAGCGCCGTCGTCGGTTCGTCGGCGATCAGCAGACGCGGATTGCAGGCGAGCGCAATGGCGATCATCACCCGCTGCAGCATGCCGCCGGACAACTGGTTGGGTGTGTATTTCAGCCGTCGCGCGGCATCTGGAACGCGCACGCGGTCGAGCGCGTCCCTGGCTGCCGCCGTGGCTTGCCGGCCTGTCAGCCCGCGATGCAGGCGGAATGACTCCTCGATCTGGGTGCCGATGGTCAGCACCGGGTTGAGCGAGGTCATCGGTTCCTGGAAGATCATGCCGATCTCGGCACCGCGAATGCCGGTCAGTTGCGGTTCACTCGCCGCTGCCAACTCGAAGACGATTCCATCAGCCCGCTTCAGCTTCATGGAACCGCCGGTGATGCGGCCGCCGCCGAAATCGACGAGCCGGTTGATCGACAGCGCCGTCACCGACTTGCCCGAGCCGCTTTCGCCGACAATGGCCAGCGTCTCGCCGTCGGCGAGGTCGAAGCTGACACCGCGCACCACCTCATTGGCCTTGGGATTGCGGCCGAAGCCGACGCGCAGGTCCGAGACCGACAGCAGCGGGGTCATGCCAACGCGCTCCGCATCCTCGGGTCGAGGATGTCGCGCAAGGCGTCGCCCAAAAGGTTGAAGCCGAGGATGCTGATCATGATCGTCAGGCCCGGGAAGATCATCAGCCAGGGTGCCGTCTCCATCAAATTGCGACTGTCGCTCAGCATCAGGCCGAGCGAGGCGGCGGGCGGTTGAGTGCCAAGGCCGAGAAAGCTCAAGCCGGCTTCGGTCAGCAGCGCCCAGGCGAGCGCCAGCGTCACCTGCACGGTCAACGGCGCCACGAGGTTGAGCAGCAGATGCCGCGTGACGATATAGCTCGAACTGCTGCCGAAGGTGCGCGCGGCGTCGACGAATTCGCGTGTCTTGAGCGACAGCGCGGGGCCGCGCACCACGCGCGTGAAGATCGGCGTGTAGACGATGCCGATGGCCACCACGCTGGTCCATGTGCCCGGTCCGGCGACGGTGACGATAAGCAGCGCCAGAAGGATCGCCGGGAAAGCCAGCAGCACGTCCATGATGCGCATCACCACGCCGTCCCAGCGGCGCCCGAGCCACGCGGCCGCCAGCCCCAGGACCGTTCCGGCAAGGGACGCGAAGGCTACGGAGAAGAAGGCGACCGTAAAGGACTGGCCGATGCCCGCCATCAGGCGGCTGGCGACGTCGCGGCCGAACAGGTCGGTGCCCATCCAGTAGGCGGCGCCGGGCGCGTGCAGCCGGTCGATACGGTATTGCGTGATCGGATTGTGCGGCGTCAACCCCAGCAGGCCAAGGATGGCGAGCAGCAGATAGACGCACACGATGAAGCCGCCGACGCGGCCGCTGCCATGGCCGAAGATGGCACGCAGGATTCGCATCACTGTTCCCCCAGCCGGATGCGCGGATCGAGCGCGACATAGGCGAGGTCGACCAAGAGATTGACGATCATGAAGTTGAAGGCGATGAACAGCACGCTCCCCTGCACCAGCGCGTAGTCGCGCTGCAGGATGGCATCGAGCACCATGCGTCCGAGGCCGGGCAGGGCATAGATTTGCTCGACGATGACGGCGCCGCCCAGGAGGTAGCCGAACTCTATGCCGCTAAGCGTCACCACCGGGATCAGCGCATTGGGCAAAGCGTGCCGCCAGATGACACTGCGCGCCGAAGCGCCCTTGCTGCGGGCCGTGCGGACATAATCGTCGCTCAACACGTCCAGCATCGCCGAGCGCGCGATGCGGGTGACCGACGCCGCGAAGGCGAAGCCGAGCGTGATGGCGGGCAGGATCAGCTGGCTGAGATTGCGCAAGGGATCCTGCCAGAGCGGTGCGAATTCGCCCATCGCCGGCAGCACGCCGAAGCCGGCCGACAGCGTGTAGATGATCAAGAGGCCAAGCACGAAACTCGGCGTCGACTGGCCGATCATGGCGACGATGCGCACCCCAAGGTCGGACGGTTTTTCGTTGTGCGTGGCGGCATAGATGCCGGCCGGCATGCCGACGAGAAGCGCGATGCTCATTGACAGCACTGCCAATTCCAGCGTCAGCGGAAAACGCTCGAGGATCACGTCGAGAGCCGGCCTGCCATAGGTGACGGAGATGCCGAAATTGCCGTGCAGGATGCCGCCGATCCAGCGCCAGTATTGAACGAACCAGGGTTGGTCGATGCCGAAATAGGCGGCGAGCGAATCCCGTTGTGCCGGCGTCAGCAGGCCGGCCTCGGTGCCCAGCATCGCCGTGATCGAATCGCCAGGCACCATCCTGATCGCGACGAAGACCAGGATGGATACGCCAAGCAGGACGAGAGGAAACGTCGCCAGCCGTCGCAAGAGATAGTTCACGCCAGGAAAACCTCTCGTCCCGTTGCCGAATCCGGCGCTATTGGATCGTCACCTTGCTCAGGCTGAACAGTGTGCCGGTCGGCGTCGGGACGAAGCCGGCGATGTTCTTCTGCTGGGCCGTGTAGCTGTAGGAGGTGTAGAGCCAGATCCAGGGCGACATTTCGGCGAGGTGCTTCTCGAACGCGGCGAAGATCGCCTTGCGTTTGGCCGGATCGGTCTCGGCGCGGCCCTGCTGCATCTGGCTGTCCAAAGTATCGTCGATGTAGTTCGCCACCTTCTGCAGATTGCCGGCCTTGGTCCAGTAGCGGTTGTACACGGTGTAGGGGTCGGCGCGGCCGCCATTGAGTGCGATCGCCATGTCGAAATCGCCCTTCAGCCAGGCGTCGACATAGACATTGAGCTCCATCATCTTGATGTCGAGCTTGACGCCGATTTCGGCGAGCTGCGACTGGATGACCTGGGCTTCCGCCGCCGCCGTCGGCGGCTCGCCGGTGGCGCCGATCACGGTCGCCGAAAAGCCGTCGGCAAAGCCGGCCTCGGCCATCAGCTTCTTGGCCTTTTCGACATCGCGCTTGTAGCAGAACAACTGGCTCGGATCGGTCGCCAGCGCTGGGATGGTCAGCGGTCCGGTGACCTTGCCTTCGCCCAGCGCGGCGGTGTCCAGCACCTCCTGCCGGTCGATGGCGCAGGAGATCGCCTGGCGCACCTTGAGCTCGGTCATCGGCTTGCGCGATGGGTTGAGCTGCAGCACGTTATAGGCAAGCACCGGTACACGGTTCAATTGCAGGTTGGCTTCTTTCGGCACCAACGTGGCGACGAGCGGGTCGTTGAGCAGGGCGAAATCGATCTGCTTGGTGCGCATGGCGGCGAGGATCGCCGCCTCGTCGGGCAGCACGCTGATCTCGATGCCGTCGACGCCGGTCGCGCCGCCGGCCCAGTCCTTGTTGGCGCTCAGGACTTCCTTGGCGTTGGGGTCCCATTTGTCGAGCTTGAACGGGCCGGAACCAACCGCCTTGGTGCCGATCGATCCGGCCTTGATTTCAGCAGCCGGAACGATGGCCGCGTTGACGTCGCTCATCGCCGTCAGGATCGGCGCGTCGGGCTGCGAGAGGTGGAACACGACGGTCGCCGCATCAGGCGTGTCGATGCTGGCGATCGACAGGAAGTTGGCGCGGGCGGCGGCGCCCGTCTTCTCGTCGAGGATGCGCTCGAACGACGCCTTGACGTCGGCGGAGGTCACCGCCGTGCCGTCCTGGAATTTCGCCTTGGGATCGAGCTTGAAGGTCAGCTCCTTGCCGTCTTTCGAGAATTCCCAGGAGGTGGCGATGGCGGGGATGATCTGCAGGCTGGCGTCGAGCCGCACCAGCGGCTCGTAGATGAGCTCCAAAAGCCGCAGCGACGAGAACGCCGTCTGCTTGTGCGGGTCAAGCCCGGTGGCGTCCTGCGACCAGGCCATGTGCAATGTCGCCGCCTGCGCCGAAACCGTGGCAATGCCGAGCATCGCGGCAAGGGTGATGCCCGAAAGCAGCCTTCCTGTAAGATGAACCATTCTCGTCTCCCATTATTGAACTCGATGCCTTGCAGTGTCCGCGGGCCGCTTCCAAGGCACACATGCTTTGGAGTATCGGCCCAGTCTATGCGGCTTGACGCCGTCTTGTCTAAAGCGGCTTCACGCCGTCTTGTCTAAAGCGGCTTCAGCCGTCTTGTCTAAAGTGGCCTCAGGCCGCTTCGTCGCTGATCGCCTTTCGCAGGAACCCTCCGGCCTTGGCCAAAGCAGCTCGCGCCGCTTCGACGTCGAGGCCGGTGATGGTCACCAGGATCGCCAGCTTGACGTCATTGCCGGTCCGGTCGAGCGCCCGCCGCGCCTGCCGCGCGGTGCAGCCGGTCGTCTGCATGACGATCCTGATCGCCCGGGCGACCAGCTTCCTGTTCGACGGGTTCAGGTCGACCATCAGGTTCTGGTAGCTCTTGCCGATGCGGATCATCGAAGCCGTGGTCAGCATGTTGAGCACCAGCTTCTGTGCTGTTCCCGATTTCAGCCGCGTCGAGCCGGTGAGCACCTCGGGACCGACGACCGGCGAGATGGCGATCTCGGCGATGCCGGCAATGGCCGATGCCGGATTGCAGGACAGGGCGACGGTCGTCGCGCCGATCTGCTTGGCATAGGTCAGCCCGCCGATCACATAGGGCGTGCGCCCGCTGACCGCGATGCCGACCACCACGTCGTCAGGTGTGAGCGTGATGTCCTGCAAGGCCTTGGCGCCCATCTTCGGGTCATCCTCGGCGCCTTCCGTTGAGCGCACCAGCGCATCGGACCCACCGGCGATCAGGCCGACCACCATGCCTTCGGGCACGCCGAACGTGGGCGGGCACTCCGAAGCGTCGAGCACCCCGAGCCTGCCGCTGGTGCCGGCGCCGATATAGACAAGCCGCGCGCCTTTCTGGAAGGCGAGCACGATCCGGTCCACCGCGGCGGCGATTTCCGGCAGCACCTTTTCGACGGCCGCAGGGACAAGCCTGTCCTCGTCATTGATCCTGCGCAGCACGTCGATGGTCGGCATCAGGTCAATGTCGACGGTCCCTGGATTCCGGCCTTCGGAAACCAGCCGGTCCAGCTCAGACATCAACCGTTGCTCAGTCATCCCAATGCCTTCAAAAATTCTGCTGCGCAGTCCGGCATGGCTCGACGGGCAACCGGTCATCGCAGCTTCTCCTGTTAACTTTTTAGAATTTGATATTCACATCGTCAACAGAGATTTGGAATATTTAATTCCTACACTTGCCAGCTATCCCTTGCAGACCGACCTCTTGGCAAGAATGATCGCTCCGGACACGGCGTCGCCGTCAGCGGGTTTCAGGCGGCGCCGGACATCGGGGGAAAGCCAGGGCTCGAGCGGGCTGGCGAGGCCACCCAGCAAGGTCACGCGCGGCGCGCCTTTTTCGAACAGCACCCGCACCAGCGTGTCGATCTGTTCTGCCGCGCTTTGCACGATGCGGCGTCCGGCGGGATCGCCCTGGTCGGCATGGCGCATCACCATCGGTGCAAGTGCGGCATAGTCCGTGGCGCTGGCGCGGTCCATCCAGGCGACGGCCTCCATCGGGTCGCCCGCGAAG
>NZ_JAPYKP010000190.1:0-8738 GCF_037179725.1 Mesorhizobium sp. Cs1321R2N1
CGTCGCCGTCGGTATCAAACAAGGCTGCTATTGCCGGATTCTTCATCTGGTCGAGCGAGGTGATGCCATGTGCATCGGCAGTGGCTTTGTCTATGAAATAGCCCTGCATGGCTTTGGTATACAGGGGCCCTGCAAGCACCAATTTTTCGTCGCCGCCGGCCTTGGCGAAGAATTGATCTTGAAGAGGCTTCCAGTAAACCGCACTATAATCGGCATCGCCTTGGGCCACGGACAAGTTGATGACTGGATAGGTCCCGGTCAGCATCTCACCGTTCTCATAGCCGAGTTCGGCCAGGCCCGCCTCAATAACGTCATAGATGACCTGATGGCCGGCCTGCCCGGAGCCGATGGGCCGGACAGTCGTGGCCTGCGCCGCGGGCGCGGCAAAGGCCATAACTGCAATCGTGTACAGCAGCTTCCTAAGCATTGTAATCCTCCTTCTTGATGTTCCCTGAGTTTCGACTCTGCATTCCGCGGAGCCATCCAACGGGACCCTGTTGCCAGAGGTCCTTGTTCCCTCGCTCCCGCCGTGTGTAGCCAAAGCCCTGCGTGATCCGATCGACTGTGACAGCTATCAAAGCAATGCTGACTCCGCCGACCATGGCGCGCCCGAGCTCAAGCTGGCTTATGCCGACCAATACCACTCGGCCGAGGCCCGCAACTGAGATCATGGACGCGACGACGCTCATCGCCAGAGACAGCATTACTGTTTGATTGATCCCTGCCATGATAGTGGGGCGAGCAAGAGGGAGGTCGATAGACAACAACCGCCGCAACGGCAGAACGCCGAAGGCGTCCGCAGCTTCGATGAATTTAGGATCCACCTCCCGCAGGCCCAGGTTTGTCAGTCTAACAAGCGGTGGGGTACTGTAAAAGGCGGTGACTATCACGCCGGGGACATTGCCAATCCCGAAGAGCAGAATTACCGGAACGAGATAAGTGAAAGAGGGGATCGTTTGCATGAAATCAAGGATCGGTCGGACGACCCTCCATAGGCGATCTGAGCGTGAACAGAGTATCCCCAGTGGTAGTCCAGCCAGTGTAGCTAAAAGCACGGCAGTTGTGAGCACTGCGAGCGTGGTCATCGCCTCGTTCCAGGCGCCGATAAGGCCGATGGTCGTCATTGCGCAAACAGTTATTGCAGCCACGCGAATGCTGACGAATTGCCAGGCAAATAGCGCGAGGCTCAGGATCACTAGGGTCTGGGGCGCCTTCCGCAACCCCTGCTCCGTCAGATCGAGCGCCCACTCGACAGGTTGCCTTGCTGCCAAAAAGACCTCACGAAAATTCGAGGTGAACCAATGCATCGAGTTGTTGGCTAGTTCTGCAATTGGGAGTTGAACCGATGCAAACGGATTCATGAGCGTGTTAGGATCCATTTGCTACCCCTGCCCCGCGGAGCGCAGGCGCGCAGCACCCAACGCCTGCACGTATCTGTCCACTAATATCGCAATCAGCACGATGCCTAGGCCGCCAACGGTGGCTCTGCCGAAATCGAGGCGTCCGATTCCCTCCAGGACTGCTCTCCCTAGGCCCGCTACCGAGATCATCGAAGCTACCACCGCCATGGATAATGACTGAAGAACAGTCTGGTTGAGGCCAGCCAAGATCATGGGTCTCGCAAGCGGCAGTTGGACATCATAAAGCACGCGCAGCTCACTCGCTCCGAACGCTTCCGCGGACTCGATTAGGTCCCCCCGGACTTGCCGTATGCCGAGATTTGTAAGTCTGATTATCGGCGCGATCGCGAAGAAACACGTGACGATCACGCCAGGTGTATCACCTATGCCGAATAGCATCACGATGGGCACTAAGTAGACAAAAGAGGGAGTTGCCTGCATGAGATCAAGAATTGGCCGTATAATTCGATACAGACGCTCACTGCGCGCAGCGAGGATTCCGACTGGCAAGCCGACCATTACGCAAATCAATACGGCAGCGAGCACGATGGCTAAGGTCGTCATCGCATCATTCCACATCCCGATGAGGCCCACACCTACCAGGCAGCAAAGACCTAAGGCGGCAAGCCTCGTCCCACCCAACAGGTAACCTGCTACTGTGACAACGAAGATCGCGATGGTTGGCGGCACAGCCAACAAGACGTTCCGGATCGCTTCAAGAAGGGCCTGTATTGGAAACTTGCTAGACAGCAAAGTATCGCGGCTGTTGTTAACCACCAGACCGATAAAATACTCCGCCCACTCGTCGAACGGGACAGTGAAATGGGAAAACGGATTGAGGAACCTATCCACGACCAAAGCCTCGTTTCAGATCCGCTTGGAGCGCGGAAATCACTTCGGCCGCGCCGATCCGGCCAAGCACCTCGTCGCCGTCTTGAATTCCTACATGGTCAGCGCCCTCTGCAAGCAATGCCAGCAATTCGGGCAATGGAGTTCGCGGACCACGCATTGGCATGTCGAGATTTGCTTTGCCTGGTTGCACGATCTCCAAGGCTGAAAGAAATCGCAGCGTGGAAATTGAATTCACAAAACGAGCTATATAATCCGTCTCGGGACGCAGCACGATGTCCTCAGGCGTTCCAATCTGTTCGATCCGGCCATCTTTCATGATGGCAATGCGATTGCCGACGCGCATAGCCTCTTCTAGGTCATGAGTAATGAAGACAGTGGTTTTTGCGTTCTCATGCGACAGGCGGAGAAACTCATTCTGGAGGTCGCGCCGTATCAAAGGGTCGAGCGCGCTGAAAGGTTCGTCCATAAGTAGGATTTCGGGATCGGCCGCCATGGCTCGAGCCAGACCCACGCGTTGTTGCATTCCTCCCGAAAGTTCATCGGGATAACGTTGTCCCCAGCCTGACAGCCCAACGAGAGAAAGGGCTTCTTCTGCTGCGGCCGCCGCGGTCGCAAGGTCTTTTCCTTGTACTTCCATCGGGAAGGACACATTCTGTGCGATCGATTTATGTGGCCAGAGTGCAACATGCTGGAACACCATGCCGATCTTGCGGGCGCGTAGTTCTCGGAGACCCTTTTTTGTAAGGGACATTACATCTCGCCCAGAGACGATGACGTGCCCGGCTGTCGGTTCGATCAGCCGGTTGATGTGACGGACAATGGTGGACTTTCCCGAACCAGACAGTCCCATAATGCAAAAAATCTCTTGCCCCCGAACGGTAAAGCTCGCATCGGCGACGCCGATCACACACCCGAACCTTTCGAGAGCTTCGTGCTTGCAGACCTTTGCCGTCTGCGCAGCCTTCAAAGCCTCGGCAGAGCGCCCCCCAAAAATCTTCCACAGATGTCGGCACTCAATTGTTTTGTTGTCAGGAGTGTGGGTTATCAAAAAATGCCCCCGTGGCCCATAGGTACACAAAGACCGTGACACGCAAATGTGCCTCTTTCAAACGCAAAAAAGTTGCACCCTGCGTAACCTAAGGTTAACGCGCGGACGCGATGAAATAAGCTTCAAGAGCAACAATCCAACGTTGGCATAACAATTCTGGCCACGGACATCTATGGTCCATGTCGGCCTGAACGGATCATCGTGAGATTAGGCTGCGGCCTGCGGCGGCGTCGCTCGTGAGGAGTGACCGGCTATGTCGGCAACCTCTTCGATGCGACTTCATACTGAGTGCTAACCGGGCTATGTGGCCGTGTCTGAGAACCACCGAAACATGCCTGCACGTGCACGGTCAGCCTGGCTCATGGCGCTGCGCTCAGATATCGATCTGACGCCGAAGCAGACGGACAATCTCCTGCATCGTTTGAACTGTCAAAGCGACCGTTCTCCCGGGCGGTTGGCTAGTACCGACGTCATCGGGTACGCCCGCCGGAATGTAAACGCCCGGCTACTCCGGTCCAATGCGAAAATTTCGCACGAACGATAACGGTTCGGGTCCGCCAGCCCGAAGTTCGGCAGGCTATTACACAAGCTCGTACCAAGCGGAGGCCCGATCCGGAATGTCAGTATACATTACCGCGAGCGGGGGCGTGTTGAGCGACGGACCGCGTTTCCCTACCCCGTGCTCCTCAGCGTTCGAGTGGTTCTCGCGGCAGCGCGCTGTCGCACAATCCAAAAACTTAGCCTCCTAAACCATCCGCAGGTTGACAACACCCTCGTTCAGTATACATTATCGAGACGCATCTGCGCTGGCGGACACCCGGAACCGATCGGGTGGGTTCTTTAATGGACATATGCCGCCGGTCTGCGCCCCCGCTGTCGATTTCATCATGGAACTGAAACTCAACAATGAACCAAATGCCATATCGATCTCCCGACGCGCTGCAAGAACTCGACGATAGGCACACAAGAGTTAATCTCGCTGCCTGTTGCCGACTTCTGGCGCATTTTGGCATGTATGATCTTAGGTACACGCGGGTTTCTGCACGGGTTCCTGGGATGCGCCATCGTTTCTTCATCAATCCACACGGACTTCGCTTTTCGGAAATTACGGCATCGAGTCTCATTAAAATCGATGTTGAAGGTACGGATGTCCAGGCGACTTCTTACCCTCTGAATGAAGCGGGATTCCTAATTCATAGCGCCATACATACGGCGCGGGAGGACGTTGCGTGTGTTTGCCATACGCATTCACCTGCCGGGATTGCCGTATCCAATTTAAAGGAAGGTCTACTGCCTCTGAATCAAGTAGCGCTCCAATTTCATAATCGGGTGGCGTACCATGGCTATGAGGACATCGAGCTTCAACTCGAGGAGGGGGAGCGGCTCGTCGCCAATCTCGGCGAGCACCGTGCTATGATATTGCGCAACCGTGGTCTATTGACTGCTGGTCGCACCATCGCAGAAGCGTTTTATCTTATGTATTATTTGGATCAAGCTTGTCATCTGCAGCTGAAGACGACGAGCGAAGGTGGTACAGTTTTCTTTGTGGGGCATGAGCTTGCCGCGTACACGACTACTCAGGACAGGCGTTACGATAGGCCGCGCGGTACGCTAGAGTGGCCGGCTCTATTGCAAATCCTTGATCGAAAAGATCCGAGCTACAAGAATTAGGTTAATCCGTCGCCGCAGTGGTCGTTTCATAGTGAGTTGATGTCCAGGTAATATGCCTCAAACTACGACGTCGATATCGGTCGCAACGAGGTCACGAACCAACGGATCGCCCCTCGGGGGCGAAGGGCTTTGCGATCCGAACCGCCATCAGCTGGGTAGGCTTTTCTCGCTTGATCCCGAAACATCCTTCAGCAGCGGCTTGCATATTCTCGAGAGCGGTTCGGCCCATGCTCGAAAACGAGCATGGCCATAGAACTCAAGCTGCTGTCACCGCATATCGCGTCGACGATCGCCTTGCGCTGTTAGGCGCGGCGCCTCCCCATGGCGAAGAGGTGCCGGTGTGGCGTGCGCGACGAGTTCACCCACGCGTCTTTCCAACGCGGACTTCTTCAATCTGGCCAAAAAAACTTGAAATTAAAGGTTACGATGTGTTCGTTCCGTGATCGAATACTGCCGCGCGCAGGGCGACAGGCAGCTCAGAGCTAGGGCGCGCCTGTACTTGCCCAGGGCACAGTGGTCAATTTGGTGGCAGCGGCCCTCCGATCGGCCATCCGCCTCGAATCGGATACTTGCTGTCCATCGCACCGCGGAAGATGAATTCGATGCTGGTCCTATGGGGACGACCTCACAGAAAAGTCGACTATTTTCGGTTCCAAACATTTGAAGAGGCGTGTTCCGTGCTCACCTCGTTGTCACTGTGAGGGCTGCACCGCGAAGGAGCAGCTCAGCCGACGAACGGCCGGCGGTGAATCATAGCGCCGTCAGCCGTCCCGCTGTGGGTCACTCAGGTCCCCTCTGGCCAGTCTGCCACCGCGTAAGCAGCAGTTACGCATGGGCGCAATTCTTTTTTGGATTGTCTGCTGAGATCGGTTTCGCAATCATTAGGGATCATTGGAGTCATATACGTGCAAAACGATCGAAACCTGGCGCTACTTCGAAGGGCGGCGCGATGGCGCCGATTGTCGGTGAGCAGCGTGAGTGAAAGCCTTCGGCCCTCCCCACCGTCGAGCGTTTCTGGAGACGTCCGATCGTTATCCCAAATTGTGACGCCGAATGGGGCGCAATGTGGCGGGCTCCAGTTATCGGCCACGATGGATTGCCCTGGACCTAAATCCTGCATCGCGGGGCGACAAAGCCTTGGGGAACCTCAAGCGGCCATTACCGCACTGCCGGAGGATTCCGAGTCGGGAGCCCGGCGTATCCTCGCGACTTCGGCAACGCACTGGTGCCCAATGAACGCTGTCTTTCCAGTCATCGTCGACTCACGCTCTCTTGTACAGGGCAACGGACAGGAGATGATCGCTCCTCGCGACACCCACGCTCGTTGCCGCCTGGCCGTCGTTCTTTTACCCGAATTTTCGCAACTGAGCCTGTCTTCGTTCATCGACCCACTCCGGCTAGCCAATTCGATATCGGGCCGCCCCTTCTTCGAGTGGGTGCTGTCTAGTCCGGATGGAAGGCCGGTCACTTGCGCCAGCGGCATAGTCATTTCAGTCAGCCGAGAATTCACCGACGTTGTAAAAGAAGTCGGGAGCGCTGGAGGGCCGGACATGGTGATCATCTGCGCCGGTGATAGCGTCCAGAAGCAGGCATCGGCATCGCTGTTCAGTCTTCTACGCACATGCAGACGACACCAGGTTCCGATTTCAGCGCTTGGGACAGCAACCTGGCTCCTGGCGGAGAGCGGCATACTGAACGACACCTGCTGCACGATTCACTGGGACAAGCTGGCAGCACTTTCTGCGACTTTCGGACGCCTGCGCGTCACGGATAGTTTGTTTGTACGGGATAGAGGGCTCGTCACCTGCGCAGGCGAATTCGCGTCGTTCGATCTGGCGATGGAACTGATTACCAATTACTTTGGGAATAATACCGCATCCGCCGTTTGCCGCCATACCACTGCGAAACAGTGGCGCTCTGGTTGCGATAGGCAGCGGGCGATCGGGGCGCAATACGCTGGTGCAAGCAAAAAAGTTGCTGAAAGCATCCGATTGATGGAGCAGCACATCGAAGATCCGCTTCCGCTTTGTGACATTGCCAGATGTATCGGACTTTCCCGGCGTCAAATCGAACGGCTGTTCCAGCGCTACCTCTCCTGCTCACCCATGCGGTACTACGTTCGCGTGAGGCTGGAGGGGGCAAAACGCCTGATTGAGCAGACCGACATACCGCTACTGGAAATTGCGCTTTCGTGCGGCTTTGTCTCATCATCGCATTTCACAAAGCGCTTCCGCGAATGCTTCGGCAAGGCTCCGAGCGCTTTGCGCGCTCGGCGGTTGTGATCAATCGCTCTGACACAGCAGGCTAAGATCCTGCTTTTCGCAGGCTCTCATGGTGCGTTCTGCCGTGAACCTGGCAACCCTAACCCATCCGCCGTGCCATGGATCCCTATCTGCAGTTTGCAAGTGTGCGACGGCCCCTGCGACATTGCTACCGCTCAGTCTTCGGATAATCCTGCCATCGAAGGTCCCATTGCCGGTGACATATCGGATCTTCTTTGGTTACAAGGGGCCTCGCTGCCGCATCCCAGTGCGAACCTTGTGATACCTCCGCGTGCTGCCTTCCCAGACTTACCCGCCCGTAATCGTCAAGCTTCCAAACGAGATCTGGAAGCCGTTGTTGATCTGAATTATGGCAGGAGCAGTCCGCCATCAATGTGTATCGCCTGGCCAGTAATGTGCTGCGCGGCGGGCGATAGCAGAAAAGCAATCAGTTCCGCGATATCATGAGGTTCCCCCAGACGACCGTTCGGTGAGACGGCGCGCGCGCTTTCCCAGGCGACGGTCGACATTGCAGCATGCCGATTGGGGTCCTTTCGGACAAAGCCCGGCACCACGCAGTTCACGGTGACCCCGGTGGGCGCGAGTTGGACCGCCAAAGATTTAGCAAGGGCTTCGAGCGCAGCCTTCGCAGCGCCGGTGGCGGGAAAATGTGCATTGTTCGTACCGAAGGAATGAGCGACAAAAGAGCTGACGGCTACGATACGACCTTGCGGTGATGTGCACAGGTCCGGCAAAGCTGTTTTTGCGAGGTGGAAAAAGGCGACCGGCATCGAGGCGAAAGCAGACTGCAGCTCATGAGATTCGAGCGTATCGAATGTTGCCCTTTGCGCTTTGCCAGCATTCGACACTAACTGGTCGAGTCTTCCGAAAATGCTTCTCGCCTTGTGGACCAATCCGACCGGCACTGTAGGGTCGGCAAGATCACCCAGCTCCATGGCCACTTCGGCGCCCTGGCTTCGGGCCACGCTCGCTACCGTGGTAAGTCCATCAAGGTTAGCGCGGGTATGCAACATCAGGCGAACACCCGGTGCGGCGATGCGTCTAACAAAGGCGGCGCCAATGCCGCTTGCTGCGCCGGTTACAAGTATGGACGGTCCGAAATTCATAGCATTGCCCTGATTTCGACGCACGGCGCTAATGCGAGAACAACACGACATCAGCCGCAGTGCCACACAGCCGATGTTTTATATTGATATTTTTGCGATGGTACATGAAGCAAGTCAACGTCCCGCACCCGTGGTGTTGTTGATGCCGACTGTCGCGAGTCATCACTATTTCACCGATCTCGACTTTATCCTGCAAAGACTGGTGGCCGCCTTGTCGACCAGGGAAGAGCCTGCTCCATGTCGCGTGCGACGCGAACCAGGGTCGCCTCGTCGCCGAAGCGAGCGACGATCTGAATGCCGATGGGCAGGCCGTCACTAGCCTGGAAGAGAGGCAGCGAGACCGAGGGTTGACCAGTGATGTTGAAGACGCCTTGGAATT
>NZ_JAPYKP010000191.1:0-8481 GCF_037179725.1 Mesorhizobium sp. Cs1321R2N1
GCTGGCCAGCAGCCGGTAGCGCGCCTCGCGCGCCGCCGCCGGGAGGCCGGTCGACGGTTTTTCTCCGGACCAGGCCAGGATACGGTGGGCGATGCCGCGCTCCGCGCAAAGCTTCGCCACGGCCTGTGCCTCATCAGCCGAACCCTGCCGCAATCCGTGGTCGACGGTTACAGCCAGCAGCCTGGCGGACGGTGCGGTTCGGTCGAGATGCTGTTTGAGAAGAAGAAGGAGCGCAGTCGAGTCGCTGCCGCCCGATACGGCCGCAACAGCGCCGTTGGTAAAATCGATGTGCGAAAAAAGTCTCGTCGAAAAATCAGGCCCGGTGTCGAGCATCAATGCATGTCGCCAAAAAGCGGTCCCGGGTTTGGGACTACGACATCCCAGGGAAAGATCAGCACGCAGCCAGTGCCTTCTCCTGCTTGACGCGTTCCTTGAGTGTGCTGGAAATATCAGGATAGCGCTTGCCGACCTCGCTGAAGGTGGCGCAGGCGACGTCATGCTGCTTGAGGCCGACCAGCGACACGCCGAGCTTCAACAGCATGTCGGGCGCTTTCTTGGCCTTGGGATAGTCCTTGCTGGCGGCGAGGAAGACTTCCGCCGCATCGCGGTATTTCTGCTGGCCAAGCAGCGATTCCCCCAGCCAGTAATGTGCGTCCGCCGTCTTGGCGTCCTTGGGGAAGCGGGAGATGTGGTCGCGGAAACCCTGTTCGGCGGTGCCGTAGTCGCCCGACAGGATGAACTGGTAGGAGTTGCGGTAGAGCTCTTCGGGATTGTTGGTGGCGGGCAGCGCCGCGACCACCGTGCCGACGGACTTGCCGGCCTTTGAGGATGCGCCGTTGGCGGGTGCCGTGTCCTGTGCCGGTGCGGTTGCCTGCGTGTTGCCGCCGGCATCGATCACATTGCCATTCTTGTCGACGGTGATGGACCCAAAGGTCTTTTCGGGCGCTCCCTTGCCGGGGATCACCTTGCCGGGGTCGCCATCGGGTGATTCGACAATGACGTCCTCGACCGTCTTGCCGCTTGCGGATTGATCGCCGCCGGGCGCGGCGCCGGCATCAGCCGGCGCCTGGGTTGCCGGGGCCGAGGCCACATCGGTGTTGGTTCCGGTGGTGGCGTCTGATTTCTTCTGCGCCGGCGGTTGTCCACCTTGCGAGCCGCCTTCGAGCTGCTGGAAGCGGAACTCGTTGTCTTCCTGTTGTTTGCGGATCTGCTCCTGCATCTGCAGGATCTGGAAATTGAGTTCCTCGACCTTGCCGGTCAGCTGCCGCAGCTGGTCCTCGAGCCCTGTCACGCCGGCGCCGCTCGACTGCGCGAGCTGGACCTGATCCTGCTTTTTCTTCTCACCGAAAAGGCTGGGCAACTCAAGTGTCGGCAGATGGAAGGAAAAACCGCTCTCGGTTGATTGCCCCGAACCGCTCGCCAAAGCGGTTACGCCTGATAGGAGCAGCAGCGCAAGCGTGCCGCTCAGAACCGATCTCAAATGCATGTGCCTCTCGCCGTCCAATCGTTAGCTTGTTCGCGCCTTCCAATCGTTGTGAGACCAGCCAAGCGCCCTCGGCTCATAGCAGGGCGCGAGACTTCGGCCAAATTTTGTTTCGGGCTTCCGGATGTGAAAAAGGCGGCCCGGAGGCCGCCTTTCGCAGAAGTGTGTTGTATTTTTGCCGATCAGGAACCAGCGCCGCTGAGCGTGGTGACGGCGCGGCGGTTCTGCGACCAGCAGGAGATGTCATCGCATACCGCGACCGGACGTTCCTTGCCGTAGGAGATCGTCTTGAGGCGGCTGGCCGAAACGCCCTTGGAAACCAAGAAGTCGCGAGTAGCGGCGGCACGACGGGCACCGAGCGCCAGATTGTATTCGCGCGTGCCGCGTTCGTCGGCATGGCCTTCGACGACGATGGCATACTGCTTGTACTGGTTCAGCCACTGCGCCTGACGCGAAAGCGTCGTCTGCGCGTCGGCCCGGATCGAGGTCGAGTCCGTATCGAAGAAGATACGGTCGCCGATGTTGACGGTGAAATCCTGCGCCGAGCCGGGTGTTGCAGCACCCGCGCCATTGAGGCCAAGGTCAGCGGCGCTGTTGGGCGTCTTCTTCGAGGCGCAACCGGCGACGGCGAGCATCGCCACCAGCGCGATCATGACCGGGTTTCTGGTAAGTGCTGCGATACGGCCCATGCCGCCTCTCCTTCGTATTCGAGTGATCGTATTCGAGTGATTTCGTTGATCACCCAGTAACCACGTTTGGGTTAACCGGCATTCAAGAAACACGGTTAAAATTTGGTTTAAGCTGCCCGTCCGCAGCCGTGTTGTCATGAGCCACAGTTGGCGCGGACCCTAGGCGGAAATGCGGCCAAAACGCGACCAAGGCATGGAAAAAGGGCCGAAAATGGCCCCTTTCAGCTTGTGTGGCAATTCAGTCGAATCTATTCCAGCAACGGCGACCAGGCCGGATCCGAAGCAAAATTCGATGTCGGGATCGGCTGTTCGTTGCGGCCGGTGAGATCGACGGAAACCAGTTTCGGGCCGCCATTGGCGTCACGGAAGAACATCAGCACACGGCCGTTCGGGGCCCAGGTCGGGCCTTCCTGCTGGAAGCCGGATGACAGGATGCGCTCGCCAGAGCCGTCGGTCTTCATGACGCCGATCTGGAATTCGCCGCCGCTCTGCTTGGTGAAGGCGATGAGGTCGCCGCGCGGCGACCACACCGGCGTCGAATAGACGCCGTCGCCGAAGGAGATGCGGGTCTGGCCCGAGCCGTCGGCGCCCATGACGTAGATCTGCGCGCGACCACCACGGTCGGAGGTGAACACCACCTTGCTGCCGTCGGGCGAATAGGAGGGCGAGGTGTCGATGGCGGTCGAGTTGGTCAGCCGCGTCGTCGAACGGCTGCGCAGGTCCATGGCGAAGATGTTGGAATTGCCGTCGTCGCGCAGCAGGCTCATAATCACCTTCTGGCCGTCGGGCGAGAAGCGCGGCGCGAACGTCATGCCGGGAAAATTACCGACCAGTTCGCGCTGCCCGGTCTCGATCTGCAGGAGATAGACCCGCGGCTGGCCGCTTTCATAGGACATGTAGGTGATTTCCTGCCGGTTCGGCGAGAAGCGCGGCGTCAGCACGATCGACCGCCCGTCAGAGAGATAGCGGACGTTCGCACCGTCCTGGTCCATGATGGCGAGGCGCTTCTTGCGCGCGTTCTTGGCGCCGGACTCGTCGATGAAGACGACGCGCGTGTCGAAATAGCCCTTCTCCCCGGTCAGCCGCTCATAGATGGCATCGGCGATGATGTGGGCGACGCGGCGCTGATTGGCATCGTTGGCAAAGAACTGCTCGCCGGCCATCTGCTGTCCGGCAAAGGTGTCCCACAGCCGGTACTGGGCGCGGATACGGCCGTCGGCCTCCTTGCTGACGCTGCCAGTGACCAGCGCCTGCGCGTTGATTACCTTCCAGTCGTCGAAGCGGGGGGTTGCGTCCGGATTGGCGATCTTCTCGATGAAGGCGCTCTTGTCGATCGGCGCGAACAGGCCGGAGCGCTTCAGATCGGCGGTGACAATCTGGGAAATCTGGGCGCCAAGCGCATCACCGCCCTGGAAATCCGTGATGGCGATTGGCAGCGGCTCGACATTGCCCTTGTTGACGTTGAGTTCGACGAGCGCCAGCGCCGGCAGCGTGCCGACAGCGGTCATGCCCATCGCCATCGCGGCAATCATCAGGAGCGGCTTGAGGATTGATTTCATGTCTTCTCGCTTCTCATACTGATTTTCGGATGTCAGGGCCTACAGGCCGAGCATCTCCCTTGGATCGAAGGTGACCCGGATGTCGTTCCAGATATCTTGCTTGCCGGCGGGAACCTGCAGGCCGGCCATGTCGCATTTCTGAACCGCGCGCACCGCACTTTCATCGAACTGCCTGTTGCCGCTCGATGTTTCAACCGACGGGCGACCGTCGAGCTTGCCTGAGTTGTTCAGATTGAAACGGACGACGACGACGAAATTCTCCGACCCTTCAAGCCCGGCTGGCAAGGTCCAGCAACCGCCCAACTGGCTTTCCAGGGCGCCCTGCTCCGACTTCGACAGCTTCTGGCCTTGATCCTTGTCGCCACCGAGCGACGCCTGCTGGGTCGAGCGCTTGGCGCCGCCGCCGGACGGCTTCTGCTTGTCGAGCAGGGCCGAAATCTCATTGGCGTTGAACTGCTTGTCGTCGGACTTCGGCTTCGACGAGGCTTCCTTGACCGGCTTGTCGGCATCCTTGCGGTCAGGCGCCTTGGCGCTTTCGGCCTGTGCCGGCTGCGGCTTTGGCCGCGCTTCCGGCGCGGGCGCCGAATTCGGCAATTGGGTCTCGTCTGTGGGCGGGTCCTTGGCTATGGCCTCGGCGACGGCATCCGGCTTGACCTCAGGGGTCGGATCGATAGCAGCGGTCTTGTCCTGCGGCGGCGGTGTCGGCGCCGGCTTGGCCGGCGTCGGCTTGGGCTCCGTCTTCTTGACCGGCTCGGGCTTGACCTCTTCCTTGGGCGTCGGCGCTGGCGCCACTTCCGTCGCCGGAATGGGCTTGGGCTTTTCCTGCGGCTTCGGCACGTCCTCGGTCTTCGGGATTTCCTTCGGGGTCGGCGCTGGCGCCGGGGCCGACGTCGTGTCGACTGGTTTCGGCTTGGCTTCCGGCGTTATCGGCTTGTCGGTGTCGACGCTGTTTTCGCCCACCTTCTGCGCATCCGGCACGACGTCGGGACGCTGCGTCGGCAACGGCGCCGGCTTTTCATGCATCACGGCCTTCTTGTCGCCCTGTAGCGTCTGCGCAATGGCTTCCATCGGCACGATATCGACCGCAACCGACTCCACGTCGGCCGACGGAAGCGCGGCCGGCGCCGACAGGGTGAACAAGCCGAAGGCCAGCACCGCCGTGTGCAGGATCACCGATGTGGTGAGGCCGGTCCTCATCGTGCGTCTATTGATCCTGTTCCTGCAGTGAAACCAGGCCGATGTTCTTGTAACCAGCGGCCGAGATGCGAGCCATGACCTTCATGGCCGTGCCATAGTCGGTCGATTTGTCGCCACGGATGAAGATACGCTCTTCATAACCGGTCTTCGAGATCGCCTGCAGCTTGGCCACCAGTTCCTCGATCGGAATCTCGGTTTCCTGCAGGAAGATCTTGCCGGTCGCATCGATCGAGACGGTGATCGGCTGGGTGTCGGCATTCATCGCTTTGGCCTGCGTGTCCGGCAGGTCGATCGGCACGCCGACCGTCAGCATCGGCGCGGCGACCATGAAGATGATCAAAAGCACGAGCATGACGTCGACCATCGGCGTGACGTTGATCTCCGACATCAGCGCATGGTGGCGGCCGCGCCGCCGGTGGCCGCGCCCGCCGCGCCCTCCCATGCCTACGGACATACCCATCTCGTTACTCCTCAGGCCTTAGGCGCGACTTTTTCATCGATTTGGCGCGAGAGTATGGCGGAGAACTCGTCGGAGAACCCCTCCATGCGCACAGCGATCTTGCTCGCATCCGATGACAGCTTGTTATAGGCGATGACCGCCGGAATAGCGGCGAGCAGGCCGATGGCCGTCGCCAGCAGCGCTTCGGCGATACCGGGCGCGACCACCGCGAGGCTGGTGTTCTTGGAGCCGGCGATGGCCTGGAACGACGTCATGATGCCGATGACGGTGCCGAACAGGCCGATGAAAGGTGCTGCCGATCCGGTCGTGGCAAGGAAGCCGAGGCGTCCCTCCAGCTTCTCCATCTCGCGAGTCAGCGCCAGGTCCATGGCCTTGTCGATGCGGGTCTGCAGGCCGAGCGGCGACTTGGCGCCTTTCTCGAAACTCTTCTTCCATTCACGCATGGCGGCGACGAAAATGGCGCCCATGCCTGTCGTCTTGCGGTCGGCGAGCGTGCGGTAGAGTTCCTCCAGCGACTGCCCGGACCAGAAAACCTGCTCGAAGCGGTTCAGCGCCAGCCGCATGCGGCCATAGGCGACCAGCTTGTCGACGATGATCGCCCAGGTCCATACCGAGGCGCAAAGCAGCCCGATCATGACCAGCTTGACCACCCAGCTGGCCTGCATGAACAAGGCCCAAATCGACAATTGCGCGCCCGGTTCGGCGAGTGCGATATTTTCCATCGTTACGTCCTTAAGATTTTCCGGGCGAAGCTGGCGGCTGGCCCATGGCATCCCTTGTGGTCGGTTCGCACGAAGCTACCGGACACCCCAAACCGTGCCGTTAGCGGCCTTTTCGGGGCAAATATTGGTGAAAGGAAGGCGCTGGATAACGCCAATCTTCGCCAATCTCTTCATGAACCGTTATGGTTAAGGATGGGTTAGTCTATCAGGCGCGGCGCATTGCCGCGCCCGGGCATCGCAGGCCGGCATCACCTGAATATCAGCGTACCCGAGGCATGAAGGCCGCGACCCATTCCCTGGGGAAGCGCCTCGGCCGGCCGTTCTCGCCGATGATCGCCGCCTCGACCTTGGCCTCGACCAGCACCTCGTCGCCGCGCTTGAGCTGCTGCGCCATGAAGATGCGCGCGCCTGAGATGTCCCGCGTGCGGGTGTCGACGGTCAGTATGTCGTCGATGCGGGCGGGGATGCGGAAGTCGATCTCCATGCGGCGTACCACCCACACGATCTTCTCGCCATGCTTGCCGTCGGCGAGTTCGGTATGATGCACGCCGGTGAGCCTGAGATAATCGGAGCGGCCGCGCTCGAGGAATTCGAGATAGCGCGCGTGATAGACGACGCCCGAGAAATCGGTATCGGCATAATAGACCCGTGCCATCAGCCGGTGGCCGAACTCGGTCAGCGCGCCGGAAAGCCCAGCCAGCAATGCCGCGGATTCACCATGATCGCCCATTGCGCCTCCCTTTTGGATGCCGACGCGGCAGATATTTTTGGCGCATGAACCCGATGGCACTGTTGACGGCGCGGATCAAGACCCGTGCTGGCGTCGTCGAAGCGTTCAATTGCGAGAAGGCCGAGCCGGACGTGATGGACGCAATCCGAAGTTTGCCTGAAGTGCCGGTCAGCCGAGGTCGATCTGCAGGATTTCCGGACGCATGCCGAAACGGATGGGCAAATTGCTGAAGCCGAGCCCGCCCGAGACGATCAGGTTGCGGTCGTTCTCGATGACATGGCCATAGGCGTAGCGATTGCCGAACTGCGACGGCACGATAGGCGAATAGCCGAACAGCCGCACCTGCCCGCCATGGGTGTGTCCCGCTAGCGTCAGCGACACGCGCGACGGCACTTTTGGAAAGATGTCCGGTTCGTGCGCCAGCAGGATGACAGGCGCGGGGTCGCTGATTTTAGCCAGCGTGCCGTCGAGATCGTCCAATCGCCTGGGACGCTCGTGCTTCTTTTTCCGCAACAGCGCCAACTGATCGGCGAGGCCGGCGATCCATACGCCATGTCCGTCCTTTTCCAGACGCACGACGTCGTTCTCCAGAACCGGGATGCCGACCTTCTCCAATGCCTTGCGCGCGATCGTCGGACCAACTCCGGCACGCTGCGCGAAGCCGTCGGCCCACCAGTCGTGATTGCCAAGGATCGACAGCACGCCGAGCGGTGCCTTGAGGCCCGATAGGGCGCCAGCCCATTCCGGCGGCGTCACCCTTTGCGACAACAGGCGAATGCCGGCGATGTAGTCGCCGAGCAGCACGATCAGGTCCGGCTGCAGAGCATTCGCCTCTTCGGCAAGCGAAGCGATCCGCTCCGGCGTCATCCACGGCCGGCAGGCGTGGATGTCGGCAAGCGCGACGACGCGAAGCTTCAATCCGGCGGGCCAATGCGGTGGCGTGAGCGCATAGCGCTTCACATGCGTCAACAGCATCGGCTCGATGCCGACGGCGTAGGCACTGAACGAGGCGACCGACAGGAATGACCCGCCGATGAAGCGCAGGAACCCGCGTCTGGTTATCATTGAGTGACTCCGGCACCTCATTTCGGCATGCGCTGATGCCTGTCCCCCAAAAGCGATCTCGATTTGGGAGGACGACGTGCAAGAGGCAGCGAGCCCGATACAATCCAAGAATACGCCTGCAAGCCGGCGAAGATGAGGAGAATTTGCGCAGGTCCGTTCACTGATGCTTGATCGGCGGCGTGAAAAGCCGCGTCGGAAGCTACTCTTCCTGGAACAAATTGATCTGCTGCTGCGCCAGATCCTTCGGCGCATCGAGGCCGAGATGGCGCCAGGCATTGGCGGTCAGCATGCGTCCGCGCGGCGTGCGCTGGATGAAGCCCTGCTGGATCAGATAGGGTTCGATGATGTCCTCGATGGCGTCGCGCGGCTCGGACAGGCCCGCCGCGATCGTCTCGATACCCACCGGCCCGCCGCCGAAATTGCGCGCGATCATGCTGAGATAGCGGCGGTCGAGCGCGTCGAGGCCAAGCGCGTCGACTTCGAGCCGGGTCAAGGCTTCGTCGGCGATCAGGCGGTCGAAATGGCCGTCGCCGGCAACCGGGGCGAAATCGCGCACCCGCCGCAACAGCCGGCCGG
>NZ_JAPYKP010000192.1:0-8479 GCF_037179725.1 Mesorhizobium sp. Cs1321R2N1
AACCCGACCTTACCGGCGAACTGTCGATGACCACCGCAAAGCAGCTCGCTCGCTACAGCGCTGTTGAGGGCGCGCTCGCGAGCGGCTTCGCTACCGCCGAGCTACACCACCTGTGGGGACGCGACCAGTGAGCGCGGCGCAACCATCTCGAATGCGAGCCATGCCCTCACGCAATTCGGCTTCCGAACTGGCGAAAGAAATGCGGAAGTAGCCTTCGGTTCCGAACGCCAATCCGGGTACGATTGAGACACCGCAGTCTTGGAGAAGATACTGGCAAAGGTCTTCATCGTCGGTCAATGTCTCGCCCCTTGGAGTCGACGTTCCGCGCAACGAGCGCCAATCGACGAACGCGTAGAAGGTTCCGTCGGGCTCGTTCGCTTTTAGACCCGGGCAATGCGACAGCTCAGTCATCACAAGATCGCGCCGGGCTCGGTATTCACCCAAATAGCGCCGTACAGAGTCTTGCGGCCCCCGCAGGGCCTCGGCGGCAGCCGCTTGGGCAATTGAACATGCGCAAGAGGTGGACTGGCTTAGAACCGCCTTAATCGCCTTAATGAGAGGCGCCGGCCCGCCTGCATAACCGATGCGCCATCCGGTCATCGCATATGCTTTCGACACACCGTTGATTGTAAGGATGCGGCCTTGCAAATCCGGGCGGAGTTGAGCTGGAGTGACGAACGGCTCATCCTGGAAGATGATGTGTTCGTACATGTCATCGATCATGAACCAGACGTGCGGATGTCGCTCGATCACCTCTAGGATGGCTTCATAATCCGCCTTCCGATAGACCGCTCCAGATGGGTTGGACGGGGAATTGATAAGCAGCCAGCGGGTATTCGGCGTGATCGCCCGCTCGAGGTCCTCGGCCCGCAGTTTGAAACCGTCCTGCGCGTGCGTCGGCAGGACCACTGCCCGCGCGCCCATCATTTCGACGATGTCGCCGTAGCTCCCCCAGTACGGTGCCGGGAGGATAACTTCGTCACCTGGACTCAAAGTCGCGAAGAAGGCGCTGAACAGCAGCATCTTCGCGCCTGAGGTAACGACAATCTGGTCGCTTTCGAAGTAAATGCCGTTCTCTCGCGAGAATTTCTCTTGCACGGCAGATTTGACCTCGGGCGTGCCGTCGAGCGCAGTGTAATGAGTATCCCCAGCTCGCATTGCGCGGATGGCCGATTCGACAATATTCTCAGGCGTCCCGAAATCGGGCTCACCCAAATGCATGCAAGCAATCTGGCGCCCTTGGCGTCTCAATTCGGCAGTGGCGGCGGTCATTCGCGTAATCGCCGATGGGCCAACCTTCGAAAGCGCCGGGGACGTGCGGAAGGCGGAGGCCACAGGATTTGCTGCGTCGCCCATACTGATCTGTGCTCCAGTTACAATATTACAATATCGTGGCCTCACTACCACAACACAGGGACACCCAGCGAGCTCGGTGACGTCACCGTCTTTAGCGCCGCAGATATTCTCTTTAACTTATCATCGGCAAATCGATCGTAATATACTTGGTTCTTTCGTCCTATGTTATGCTCTGCGCTGAAGCTTCCGCCATACTCGTTTACGACGATGTTATAGACAAGCGATCGTATTCTGTTCTCATAGCCTGGGTCGGCTGCATTGGCGCTACCACGATCGAGGACCAAATTGAAATGAACGCCCCCATCACCAATGTGGCCGAACTCGCAAATTCGGACGTCCGGGAAGGCCACTGGAAGTTCGGTCCTCATTCGTTTCAGGAAGTGCATGACGTCGCCACGCTTGAAGGCAATATCAAGGGCCACCAGTTTGCCAACAGCTTTCACCCCTTCAGAGATCGCATGCCTCAGGGCCCAAAGCTCGTGCGATGGGCCAACGAGAACGTCCTCCAGAAGCTCATTGTTGCTATCCCAGAGCTCCGACAGCATAGTCTGCAGTTGTTCATCTATGGAACTCTCAGTTTGCTGACCCTCCCAGCTTCGAGAGATCTCGACCAAAATTGCATACTCTGGGTACTCGCGTCGCGAAAATGGGTTCTTGAGCCGCGGCACGTGAGCCAATGCAGCTGCAATAGCATTCCCCGACATGCCCTCGAAGGCCGAGAGGCTAGGGCCGGCTCTCCTTTCAATTAACTTTAGGAGAGGAAGGACAGCATCGAAACTTTTCGGCACCAATAGTGCTGTTGCGACTTGCCGAGGCACGGGTTCAACATTGAGCACACATTCCGCCACGATACCAAATACACCACAGGTTCCAATAAAAAGCTGCTTCCAATCGACTCCGACGTTGCTTTTACGAAGAGACGACCCAAGCTTCACGACCGAACCGTTCTCATCTGCGAGAACGACCGTGAGCCCTAGAGTATTGCGCCGAACGTCCCCATAACGGATGAAGCGCGCACCGCCTGTGTTAGTCGCGACCATGCCTCCCATTAAAGGGTCGGCGCCAAGATCAATCGGGAAGAAGAGCCCGTCTTTTTCCAACCGAGCATTTAGCTCGGATAGCCGATAGCCCGCATCAAGATGAACCGACCGGTTCTCGGCATCAATGTCCAAGCGATTGCGGAGACGCTCGAGACTAACAACTGCTTGGGTTCCGCTTGGATCGGGCGTTGACCCGGCTACAACCCCCGTGTTTGCTGATTGGGGGATGATGGCGATCGAGTTTCGAACGCAAAAGCTAACGGCAGCAGATAGTTCTGGTACCGTCGCAGGCCGAAGCACAAATGCGGCTTTTCCGACATCGAACCGGGCACCGCACTCATAGCGTACGCAATCGTTCCCGGTAAGAATGCCGTCATCCCCCAACAATTGCCTTAACTGTGCAATTTGGCTTAGGTTAATATTTTCCATTATTGAATTCATATTGCTAGCAGACGCCTCGTCGCATTGTTGAACAGATATCGAATTCAAGCCGGCCAGTTTAATGCTTGCCTCAACGGTAATACCGCAGTCCTTTAGCTTCACCCGGCCAACATGCTATACACTGTCAGCAATTGACCCTAATTCGCCGATCGTGGGCGGGCTCCGTCGTAAATCTACCGCGCCCAGAAAGCTTCCGGGCCGACGGACATGCCTTCAGCCCACGTCTCGCGATCGCAGGCAACATGGCACGGCACATGTTGTCTACTCTCCATCGTGACTTTACGAACCACCTCAATAGCCGAGACTTGCATTGTAGAGGGGGTGAGGAGGAAGACCTCTTTCCATCTTGATGATGTTTTCAGCGATACGTTTTGCCCCGTACTTGACACTTGTCGGTCCAGCAGCATGTGGCGTTACAACTACACACGGATGGCTCCAGTAGGGGCTGGGGGACGGCAAAGGCTCCTCGCGAAAAACGTCCAGCACCGCTCCCGCCAGGTGCCCTTCATCAAGGACCCTCAACAGATCGTCATCGCCGACAGCCTCGCCTCGCCCCATATTGATGAGAAAAGCACCCTTCGGCATCTGTCTCAAGCGCGCATCATTCAATAAGTTCGCAGTTTCTGGAGTAGGAGGCAGGACCGAAATGAGGATTTCGCTCCGCCTCAACAGTTGCGCCAGCCCCTCCTCGCCAACAAAGCAGGATACCCCTTCGATATCCTTCTTTGAGCGACTCCAACCACCGACGTCAAAGTGCATGTCCCGGAGCATCTCGACAAGCTTGCCTCCAATTTCGCCGAGGCCAAGAACACCGACTTTTCGGTCCTCATTGGGAGGATAGGAATGGCGTTTCCAGGTCTTCGATTGCTTCTGCCGCAGATATCGATCGAACCCTCTGTGAAAGTGTAAGGTCCAATGAAGAGCATACAAGGACATGTCCAAACTGAGCGCCTCGTCGGTGAGACGCACGATGGGAATGTCGCGCGGCACACCCGAGTCGCGCAGGATATGCGAAACGCCAGCTCCAATGGAAAATATTGCCTTCGCGTTGGGGTACTTCTCGATCTCACCGAGAGGAGGCATCCAAGCCATAATGTAGTCGACCTCGGCGCGATCGCCTACATCGGGAAACACACGAAAATCAATATCTCCGACTAACTCCTCCATGAAAAATTTCCATTCATACGCGTTCCCCTGCTCCCAGAGAAATAATACGCAAGGCTTGGACGACTTCGCGCTCGGACTGTATTTCATTTTACCGCTCATCAGACTCTACGAGATCTAGGCCAGACGCTTTCAGTGACTCGATCGTCGACTGAATGTGTAAATTCATTTCGGCGGCAGCGATTGTTGATTGCCGACGCCTAATTGCGTTGTAAATCGCCTCATGCTCTTGATTTGCATTCTCAAGGCGCAACAGAAATCGCTCGACCGAGTTTCGAACAAGCAAGACCCTTTCGTGAAGCTTTGTGAGGATGCCGATCAAAACCTCGTTGCCGGTTGATTTGGCTATTGCCAAATGAAACTCAGAATCAAGAAGGTTAAACGTGCTGCCGTCTCCCCTTCCTGCCGCTATTCTCATCGCCTCAATCATTGCTTTCAATTCGCCAAGCTGCGCGTCAGTGATCGTTTCAGTAACGATGGAGGCCGAGAGACATTCCAAGCTCTGACGAACCCGATAGATGTCGATCATCTCGGAAACGGATATCCTGCTGACTACATAGGCCCGCCCCTGGCGCACTAGGAGCCCTTCTTCAAGCAGCCTCAACAGAGCCTCGCGAACGGGCGTTCTGGATCCGCCGAAGGATTCGGCCACGGTGGTCTCGTATAGACGTTCGTCCGACTTAAGGGAGGCCGACAAAATTCCTTCTTTCAGTCTGGAATACACGTCGGCGCTTAGCCGAGCGGATGTCGGCATATATAAACGGCCCGACGACCGTTTGCGGGATATTGCATTTGCATGGGACAAAGCGTTGCTACCAATCTTCAGAAAGAGACTTCGGAGGATGTCCATACACTTGACATCATTCTCAAACAATTAGGGATCTAACCGGCGAAATCCACTCACTGCACCACGAATGGTCACCTCAGCCCAGCTCTGCTCCTAATGTATACCGAACGTAATCCCTGTCAATCAGGAACGGTGCTCAGAGGCTGCGTTTTCTCCTACCAGCCGATGACGCTGAACATACTGGCGTTTTGCGAAAAGGGTCGATCGGGAGGCTTGGGTCCAGAGGGAGACGTGATGCCTGACTTCTTGCAGTCGATGTCCGATAATGTACACCGACTTATAACGGGAAACTGTGCAACAGCGTGCCGAGCGCAATGTTCCTACTGCCGGTCAATTGGGTTGCCGATCATCAGCGTAGGCGCGCTGGAGAAGTCCTGGGATGCACTGTATTCTGGGCCCCCAAGCGAATTCGTTACGGGATGGCAGAACGATAGTGTCGCATTGCGCGTAAGCCAGCTACACTTTGCTCCATTCTGGTCCTGGCTTTGGCGCAGACGCTGTTGTCGTCGTTCCCAGATCGCTCATTAATCCTTCCAGCGCGTGCATCATAAAACGCAGAGCAACCGGGGCGTCCAGCGATCTTGATGCGATCGTTCGGCAATTCTTCTCCAGGGACGCTTTGGCGGCGTGCTGATTTGCGGGCTTTTGACGTCGGACAAGTCATTCTCCGTCCCAAATGCGCATCCAGTTCGGAACATAATTCGTCAGCCCCGAAGACAACATTGCCGTGGGTCACGCCGCGATGCGAGGGCGGCCGGTAGCAACGGCCTCGACATGCGCCTCGATGAACATGCGCTGGCCTTCGATAGTCGAGGCGGAGATGTCGCGCCCGATCTCGATCTCGGCGGTATCGGTCCCGGCGCGCCTGGCGCGGTCCGAGACGATGGCGCGAACACTGGTCTCGGCGGCGGTGAGTGCTGCCCCCTCGTCAGGGAAATCGCACATGTCGTCGCCCGACGATAGCCGAAAAACGCCCTCCACCGGCTGGGTCACCAGCGCCTCTGCGGACACGCGGACCTGGCCAACAACTGCACCGATCGCATTGGCGACGTCCGTGTCCTCAGGCACGATGCAGTCATTGCCAACCAAGTCCGGCAGCCCGGCATAGTGCAGGCGTGCCGAGGCTCCGAGACCGACCACCGGCCGATCGAGCGCTACGGTAAGGCGCGCAATGCCGTTGCGGCCGTCAACTGCGCGCTGGACCAGCGCATGCGCCACAGTGGCAGCGCCGTCAAGCCCCTCCTCGGCAAAGGCAGTTTCAAAGATGACCTCGGCGGAGTAACGGGTCAGCGAGACCAGTATGCGTTTAGCGAGTAATTCTGGAGAGGACGCGATAAACTGGCCGCGGCCATCGCGCTTTCTTGCAAAAAGCTCTGCACCGAGCCGTGCCGAAGCGGCATTCCAATTGTCTTGCCATCCAAGAACATGGGCAGCATCTGACGGCGTGAACCCGGAAATATGCACAAGGCCACGCGCCACAAGCCTGTTCAGGGTAGCATTCTGGGCGCTGGAAACTAGGACCTTGTCGAGCGCCAGCGGAATTGTGCCAATCGTCTCGTAGAGCTTGGCCTCCGCCAGCGTCAGCCCGGCTGCCAGCCGCTGCGGCACGCCGGTGCGGAAGGCGAAGCGCCCGTCAAGCCGGCTGGTGTTGGCAGTCCCCAGCTGCCTCTCGAGTTCCGCAGTGATCGCCTCGCCATCCATCATGCCGGACAGCGCCAGTGGTACCAGCCGGCGGGGACCGAGCAGGATGCGTGGTTCGAGCGGGCCCTCCTCCAGCGCGACTTCAGAATCGCCGCCGAGGCCGAAGGTGCGCATGGCGACAGCCTCGACCATGGTCCGGTAGCCACCGACGGTGGCGCCCTCCGGGTCAAGACGCGGGCGCCCCCGGTCGAGAACGGCAACGTCGGTGGTGGTGCCGCCGATGTCGGAAACGACGGCATTGTCGAGCCCCGTCATGTGGCGGGCGCCGACAAGACTTGCCGCCGGGCCTGAAAGAATGGTTTCGATCGGCCGGGCGCGGGCAAAGGCCGCCGACACTAGCGCTCCATCGCCGCGCACAACCATCAGCGGCGCAGCAATACCGCGCGCCGCAAGGAACCCTTCGGTCGCCGCCACCAAACTGTCGATCATCGAGATCAGCCGAGCGTTAAGCAGCGTTGTCAGCGCCCGCCGTGGGCCGCCAAGCTTGGTGGAAAGTTCATGGCTGGCTGTGACCGGAAGCCCGGTCTTTTCCCGGATCATGTCGCAGGCGAGGAGTTCGTGTGCCGGATTGCGGGTTGCGAAATAGGCGCAGACCGCAAAGCCCGAGACGGAGGCGCCAAGTGCCGGCAGCGCTTCTTGGAGCGTGGAAAGGTTGAGGGGTTGGGCCTTGCCATGGACGTCGTGGCCGCCCGGCGCGAAGACCACCGGGTCGCTGCCGAGCGCAGATCTCAACCCATCACGGGCAAGATCGGCCTCTGTGAAACCGATCATCACCAGTGCGACGCGGCCGCCCTGACCCTCGACCAAAGCGTTGGTCGCAAGCGTGGTCGACATAGACACAAGCTTGATGTCCGCCGGATTGGTAGCTGCCTCGCCGAGGACCGCGTCGACTGCGCCCGAGATGCCGACTGCCAGATCATGCCGCGTGGTTAACGCCTTGGCCTTCGCCACCACCGTGCCGGAGCCGGCCGGCTTTTCGCACCACAGTACGGCGTCGGTGTATGTGCCGCCGGTATCTATCCCGAGGAACAAGGCGGCGGGCCTTTCTACAGCGATCATCTTTTTCTTCTTGCGTTTGGATGCTTCCGGTCGTTGAGCCCATCGCTCCCGGACTAGGAAGTGCATCGCGTCGCGCCATCGGCGCTGTCTGTCAAATCAGGAAATCGGGGCGGTGCGGCGTAAAACTGTCGACGATGCGGCCGGCAGCCAGCGCCTGGACCATGGTTCAGACCGGAGGATACAATGAAGGCGCCGCCGGCGGCGATTATCTCGACCTCGCCGTCGATCGCCATCAGGCCCTCAGCCACACATCTTGCCTGCACGTGCCTATGCGAGCGCATGACACCGCAGCACCTTCCCGAATGCCTTCTGCATCTAAGGCACTGGTGCCGTCCCGCGTCACGCCGCGGGTTTGTGTGATGGCTACGGTGAAATTGAACGCGCCGAGTTCGGCAATCATGTGCGAATCGTTCCGTTTCTCCGTCGCCACTGCCGCTGAACATGCCCGCAACCACCGGCGTTGCAAGGTCGGTTTGGGGGCGTGGAAATACAGGGGTGACGCCAGTCCGCTCCGACAATAACCGACCGTCGCCGGAGGTGAGCGTCGTATAGTCAACCCCCGGCACATCAGTGAGGGTGTTGTTGGCGCCGGGTTCACCGTCGAAGTGAATGGCGAAGGCCCGCGCTGGGCTTGGCTGACGGCGTATTCCTGTGCGGGTTCAGTCCGGCCATACGGTCTTCCTAAAGTGTTCCAATGGAGTTTCAAAAAATTTTCCAATCCCGCTCCAATCAACACTTCCTCCAGCTATGTTTGGATCTCTCGCTCGCGACGCTCGACAAAGTCCCGCAGCGCCTCGCGTGTCGAAGCCTCAAGCGCCGGTGGCTCCTCCTCGTATTTGCTCAGCATCTTTCGGCACCATTCGCGGCCGCG
>NZ_JAPYKP010000193.1:0-8478 GCF_037179725.1 Mesorhizobium sp. Cs1321R2N1
TCAGGCTCCTTGTTGAAGAAGCCCGTCATGCTCTGCCGCTGCCGGAGGACGCTCAATGCGAGCGCGACGCACGGCCCGTAACCGCTACCTCAACCGCAGGCGCCCTCCCGCGCAGCGGGTTCGTTCTACGGCCCCTATTGAGACGTTCCTCGGTTCTAAGCGTCGGCTCATCGTGCCCAGCGGTCGTTTCGCGGCAGTTCTGAAGGCGCCATTTGATGCGCCACAATGTTGGGACGAGCGACCGCCGAACCGACGGCCGTCTTGCGTTCAGTGCCCGAGCGCCAGCGACGGCGCGATGCGGTCGCGCCGTAGCCAGCGGGCCAGAAGCAGGGCCGCCACCACGGCCAGTCCCGACGACAGGCCGATCCAGATGCCGACGCCGTGGAAGCCGAAATGGAAGGCGAGCAGCACGCCGAGCGGCAGGCCGACGCCCCAGTAACCGATCGCGGCATAGATCATCGGCACCTTGGTGTCGTGCAGGCCGCGCAGCATGCCGGCGGCAACCGCCTGCGCGCCGTCGAAGACCTGGAACAGGGCGGCAAACACCAGGAACGAAACGGCAAGCGCGATCACCCTGGCATTGGCCGGATTGCCGAGGTCGATGAAGGCGCTGATCAGGAGATGCGGCCAAAGCACCATCACCAGTCCCATCAGCGCCATGAACGAGACGCCGATGACGAAGGCGGTCCAGCCGGCGCGCGAGACGCCCTCGGGATTGCCGGCGCCATGCGCGAGCCCGACCCGCACCGTCACCGCCTGGTTGAGGCCGAGCGGGACCATGAAGGAGATCGAGGCGATCTGGATGGCGATCGCGTGCGCGGCCAGAGAATCCGCGTCGATCAGGCCCATCAGCAGGGCTGCCGCGTTGAAGATCGTCACCTCGAAGGCAAGGATGCCGGCGATCGGCAGGCCGAGCCGCAGCAGGCCCTTGAAGCGCGGCCAGTCGGACCGCCAGAAACGGCCGAACAGATGGTAGCGCCGGAATTTCTTCTCCAGCATCACCACGACAGCCATGCCGACGAACATCAGCGTGCTGGACAGCGAGGTGGCAAGACCGGAGCCGGCGATGCCCATGGCCGGCACACCGAGATTGCCGAACATGAACAGCCAGTTGAAGAAGGCGTTGCAGGCGACGGCGACGAAAACGATGATCAGCGCCCAGCCCGGCCGCTCCAGCGCCGAGATGAACGAACGCAGCACGATATAGCCGTAGAAAGGCAGCACCGCCCATTCCAGCCAGCGCAGGTAGATGCCGGCCTGATGCGCCAGCGCGGGCTCCTGGCCCATGGCCAGCAGAATGGCCTCGCCGTGCCAAAGCACGAGCCAGATCGGGATCGCGATCAGGATCGCCAGCCACAGGCCCTGACGCACGGTGCGGCGCAGATCGCGCACGGAATGGCGGCGGCGGCCAAGCTCGGTGGCGATCATCGGCGAGGTCGCCAGCATCAGGCCGAGGCCGAAGATCAGCGGCATGAAATAGAGATTGGCCCCGAGCGCGCCGCTGGCCAGCGTGTCCGCGCCGAGGCGCCCCATCATCATGACGTCGGTCGCGGTCATCGCCGTCTGCCCGAGATTGGTCAGCACCATCGGCCAGGCCAGCGCCAGCGTCGCCCTGATTTCCCGACGCCAAAGATTTTCCGGCGCGCGAGCGCCGGCTTGGATCGCAGACATTGTCCTGCTCTTTCAGAACACGGCGCGTCGGGCCACGCCCGGAAGCCGCACAGCAACGGCACGAAATGGCGCCGTTTGCGCCGTCTATTGAACGAAACGCGACATGAAGGCAAGGGAGGAGGCGCCAGAACAGATTGAGCCAGCGCCTTGCCCGGGAACCGCCGCCTCGTTCCCTTGCCGGCCAGGGACTGCTACGGATCCAACACCGGCGACCGGGGAATTGTGGGAGGCAGGATGGCGTTCAGACGCAGAAAGAACACGGCAGCGATCCCGCGCACGGCGCCTTCCTTCGAGCATATCGTCACCGAGGCGAGCGACAGTTTCCTGTGGCGGCTGGACGACTATCCCTGGGAGCGCAATGTCTGGAACTTCCACCCGGAGTACGAGATCCATCTGCTGCGGAAATCCTCCGGCGTGGTCCTCGTCGGTGATCATATCGGCGAGTTCGGGCCGGGCTACCTCACCATCGTCGGCGGCGGCCTGCCGCATGACTGGGTCACCGCGGTGCAGCCGGGCGAATTGATCGATGGCCGCGACATCGTGCTGCAATTCGATCCCGAGCGGCTGCGCGGGTCGGCTGACATGCTGCCCGAACTGCGCGAACTGGAGCCGTTCCTGGAACGGTCTCTGCGCGGGATCGTCTTCCACGGCGGAACCGCGCTTGAAGGCGCCGCGCTCATGGAGCGGATGGGCACGGTGCAAGGGCTGACCCGGTTCTGCCTGTTCCTCGAACTGGTCGATCTGCTGGCCAGGACCGACGAGTATGAGCTGTTGTCATCGCCGGACTTCCAGCCGGTTCTCGACGCCGCCTCGCTCGACATCGTCCAGCGCACGCTGACCTATCTGTTCCAGCATTTCGCCGAAGATCTGAAGCTGCCTGAGGTGGCCGAGCTTGCCGGCATGAGCGAAAGCACCTTCTCGCGCTTCTTCCAGAAGAACACCGGCAACTCCTTCAGCGACCATCTTGCCAAGCTCAGGCTGTGGCAGGCGTGCAAGCTCCTGGCCGACACCGATATCCCGATCACCGACATCTGTTTCCAGGTCGGCTACATGAACATCTCCAACTTCAACCGCGCCTTCCTGCGCAAGCACAAGATGACGCCGTCATCCTATCGCAAGCTGTCGCGGCAGCGTCTGGCGATGCGCGCATAAGCGCATCCTGAATCATCGTTTTGGACCAGATCGATACTCATGTGACGCGCTCCATACGGGTGCGCCGGTTTTTGCGCTGCACAATGCATAAAAGTACAGGTCAGCTGCAACGGGGCTTCTAGCGTCGCCCAACGCAACTGCGCATTTTGGTGATGGGTGGCATGTCGTTCGGGCGATGGTGAGGATCGCGTAACCCGAGGACTGCGCTTCCTGCGACGTATTCCTGGAGGAGAAAAGATCATGAAACCAGTTCGGCTCGCGGCCAGCCTTGGCGCAGCTTTCGTGCTTTCCACTACCGTTTCAACCCTAGCCCTGGCGCAGGCGCCGGTCTGCTCGGCACCGGTCAAGGTGCTGGCGCAGCCCCGCGATGGCCTGACGCTTCTGGAGGACTCCAAGGCCGAGTTCGAGAAGCTCTCCGGCGCGAGCTTCAAGATCGATTATCTGAACGAAAACGACCGCCGCGCCAAGTCGCGCGCCGACGCGTCCACCGTCGGCAATTACAACGTCTAGTATGTCGATGAAGCCAATGTGGCGCTTTTCGCCTCGTCGAAGTGGATCGTGCCGCTGACCGATTATTATCCGGCTGACTACGACTATGCCGACTTCGATCCGGGCCGCCAGAAGGTCGCCACCTATGACGGCAAGGTCTGGTTCGCGCCGCTGACCGGCGGCGGCGACCTGATGGTCTACCGCAAGGACGTGCTGGAAGCCGCCGGCATCCAGCCGCCCAAGACCCTGGACGAGCTGATCGCCGACGTGCCGAAGCTGACCAACGCCGACAAGGGCATGTATGGCATCGCGCTGCGCGGCGCGCGCGGGTCGGGCGCCAATGTCTGGCGCTGGATGCCGTTCTTCAAGGCCTATGGCGGCAAGTGGTTCGACGGCGACAAGCCGGCCTTCAATTCGGACGCGGCCGTCAAGGCGACCGAGGCCTATCTGAAGCTTTTCAAGGATTCGGCACCGGGGACCCAGACCGGCAGCTGGGACGAATCGACTGGCGCCTTCCTATCGGGCCAGGTCGCGATCCTCGTCGAATCGACGCCGCTTTCGGGCATGGCGGTCGACCCGAAGACCTCGCAAGTGGTCGGCAAGATCGGCTTCCTGCCGCCGCCCTCGCCGCTTCCCGGCGGCGGTTACGGCCATGGCCTCGCCATCGCAGCGAAGGCCAATGCCGACGACGCTTCGAAGAAATGCGCCGGCCTGTTCATCGCCTGGGCAACCTCGAAGGAAAATGAGAAGCGCCGGCTCGACGCTCACCAGTTCGGTGAGCTGAACCGCACCAGCATCCTGTCCAGCAAGGAGTTCGCCGATATCTATGGCGCCGATCTCGGCCAGGCGCTTGCCGAAACCGGCAAGGTCACGGCGGTGAACTTCTGGCAGGATCCGCGCTGGCCGGATCTCGGCGACCGCTGGGGCATCATCCTCGAGGAATTGATTGCCGGCACACGCACCGACGTCAAGGGCAGCCTCAACGAGCTCGAGGCCTACGCCAATGAGCTGGTGAAGAAATAGGCCCCTCCCTCTTGCGGCGCGCGGTTCGCGGCATTCCCTGGGAATGCCGGGACCTGTGTGTCGCAGGAGGGCCTGCCCTGTCCCGCGCGCGGGTTCCGCCATGTCCAGATATCAGAGACACAGCAAGGCCTGAGACCAATGCCTCGACGTTCATCCCTGCCGGTCACCTTTGTCGTGCCGACACTGGTCATTCTGCTGATCCTGTCGATGGTGCCGACGCTCTACGCGATCATCATCGCCCTGCAGAACCGCGAGCTGAGCTCGACGGCCTATTCCTGGGTCTGGTTGTCGAATTTTGTCGACCTGTTCTCCGACCGCCGCTTCCTCAACGCCGTCTGGGTGTCGGTGAAGTGGGAGGTCGTCACCGTCATCGCAACGATGGTCGTCGCGATCGGGCTCGGCGTGCTGATGTTCGAGGTCGCCTCGCCGCGCCTGCGCAACCTCTACTGTCTGTTGTTCATCATCCCGGTGCTGCTGCCGCGCGTCTCGGCGGCCTTCGTGTGGAAGTTCGCCTATCACCCGCTCTACGGCATCGCCACCTACCCTTACCGGCTGCTGACCGGCGGGCTGATCTTCGACCCGCTGTCCAAGCCGTCGACGGCGCTGTTCGCCGTCGCTTCGGTCGATGTCTGGCAGTGGGGCCTGTTCTTCGCCGTTATCGTGCTGAAGCTGCTGGAGACCTTGCCGCCGCAGCCGATCGAGGCGGCCCGGCTCGACCACGCCCGGCGCTGGCAAATCCACGCCTATGTCACTTTGCCGATGCTGAAGGCGCCGCTGATCAGCCTGATGTTCGTCAAGATGATCGAGTCGCTGCGCTCCTTCGACCTGATCTATGTGATGACCCGCGGCGGGCCGGGGGTCGCGACCGAAACGCTCGACATGTACGCCTTCTCGCAAGGCTTCATCGAATCCGGCAAGGTCTCCTATGCATCGGCGATGGCCGTGCTGATGATGATCGCCACCGTCATCACCTTCACCATGCTGTGGAAGCGGGTGCAGGCATGAGGCCCGGCCGCATCATCGCCAAGGCCGTCCTGGCCTTCGCCGGCTTCGTCGCGGTGTTTCCGCTGCTGTGGACAGCGCTCAATTCGCTGAAGAACAGCGTCGATATCATCACCCGCGTTCCCCGCCTGGTGTTCACGCCGACGCTTGCCAACATCGCCTACATACTTGGCCGCGACAGCGTCGTTACCGGCCTCTACAATTCGGTCGTCGCTTGCGGCACAGCCGTGCTGATCGGCGTCGTGCTCGGTTTGCCCGCGGCTTACGCGGTGGCGCGTTATCCCAACCGCTGGGCCGGCGACATCCAGTTCTTCGTGCTGTCGCTGCGCTTCCTGCCGCCGGTGGCGGTGGCGATCCCGCTTATGGTGATCTGGCTGCAGCTCGGTCTTTATGACACGCTGCCGGCGCTGATCGTCACCTATTCGCTGCTCACCATCTCGGTGATCATGTGGCTCGCCATTCCAGCCTTCCAAGCCGTGCCGAAGGAGATCGAGGAAGCCGCCTTCGTCGACGGCTACGGCGCCTATTCGGTGTTCTGGCGGATCGCGCTGCCGGTGGCTGCACGCTCGCTGATCGGCGCGGTGGCCTTCAGCTTCGTGCTGGTCTGGAACGAGTTCCTGATCGCGCTGATGCTGTCGAGTTCCAACGCCAAGACCTTGCCGATCGTTGCCTCCGAACTCTCCCAGCAAGGCATGAACGTGCCGTGGGGCATTCTCAACGCCTCGGTCGTGCTCCTGTCGCTGCCGCCGCTGCTGTTCCTCGGCGTGCTCAGCGGCTTCCTGAATTCTGTTTTCCGGCAAAAAAAGACTTGAAGTGAGGACTTACCCGATGCGGGCTTTGGTGCTTGAGAAAAAAGGTGAATTGTCGCTGCGCGAGATCGCGTTGCCGCTCGATGTCGGCCCCGACGATGTCAGGATCGCCATCCACACGGTCGGCGTCTGCGGCAGCGACGTGCACTATTACACGCATGGCGCCATCGGCAGCTATGTCGTGCGGGCGCCGATGGTGCTCGGCCACGAGGCTGCGGGCACAATCGTCGAGGTCGGCGCCAATGTCGGGAGTCTGAAGGTCGGCGACCGCGTCTGCATGGAGCCCGGCGTGCCGAATCTGTCGTCGCGCGCGACAAAGCTCGGCATCTACAATGTCGACCCCGACGTCACTTTCTGGGCGACCCCGCCGGTGCATGGCATCCTTGCTCCCTATGCCGTGCACCCGGCCGCTTTCACCTACAAGCTGCCGGACAATGTCTCCTTCGCCGAGGGCGCCATGGTCGAGCCCTTCGCCATCGGGATGCAGGCGGCTAGCCGCGCCCGCATCGTCCCGGGCGATGTCGCCGTCGTCGTCGGCTGCGGCCCGATCGGCATCATGATCGCCCTTGCCGCCCTTGCCGGCGGTTGTTCGAAAGTGCTGATTTCCGATTTTTCCGCGCCCAAGCTGAAAATCGCCGCGCAATATGCCGGCATCGTACCGGTCAATGTCGGCGAGCAGTCGCTGGTCGATGCCGTCGCGGCAGCTACCGACAATTGGGGTGCCGACATCGTCTTCGAGGCGAGCGGCAGCCCCAAGGCTTTCGCCGATCTGTTCGACGTCGTGCGGCCAGGCGGCGCGGTGGTGCTGGTCGGGCTGCCGGTGGAGCGGGTGGCCCTCAACGTGCCGGCGGCGATCTCGAAGGAAGTGCGCATCGAGACGGTGTTCCGCTATGCCAACATCTTCGACCGCGCCCTGCAGCTCATCGCCTCCGGCAAGGTCGACCTCAAGCCGCTGATCACCGGGACCTATGATTTCGCCGACAGCATCGAGGCGTTCGAACGGGCGGCCGAAGGCAACCCGCAGGATGTCAAGCTGCAGATCCTGCTCACAGGCGAAAAGGGCTGACCATGTCCGCGATCGTTTGCTCCCATGTCGACAAGGCCTATGGCGCCACCACGGTGATCCGCGATCTCAATCTCTCGATCGAGGAGCACGAATTCGTCGTATTCCTCGGCCCGTCCGGCTGCGGCAAGTCGACCTTGCTCAGGATGTTGGCGGGGCTGGAGGACATCAGCGGCGGCGAGGTCTCGATCGGCGGCAAGGTGGTCAACGACCTCGATCCGGGCGACCGCGGCATCGCCATGGTGTTCCAGAACTACGCGCTCTATCCGCACATGAGCATCTTCGACAACATCGCCTTCGGGCTGCGGCGCCAGAAGGTCCCGGCGCCGGAGATCCGCAAGCGGGTCGAAGCGGTGTCGAGGACGCTGGGACTGGACCCCTATCTCGGCCGCAAGCCGGCCGAACTCTCGGGCGGTCAGCAGCAGCGCGTGGCGATCGCGCGGGCCATGATCAAGACTCCCAAGGTGTTCCTGTTCGACGAGCCGTTGTCCAATCTCGATGCCAAATTGCGCAACCACATGCGCGTCGAGATCGCGCGGCTGCACCAGTCGCTGAAGACCACCACCGTCTATGTCACGCACGACCAGCTGGAGGCGATGACGCTCGCCGACCGTATCGTGCTGCTCAAGGATGGCATCATCGAGCAGATCGGCTCGCCGGCGGAAATCTACGGGCGGCCGCGCAATATGTTCGTGGCCGGCTTCATCGGCACGCCGAACATGAACTTTGTCGATGTGACGGTCGGCCGGGCCGGGAACGACTGGACGCTGACCGGCGCCGGGACGGTGCTTTCGATAGACGGGGCAGGCTTTCATCTCCAGCCGGGCGATCGCGCCGTGCTGGGCATCCGGCCCCCGGACCTGAAGACGGCCGGTGCCGGCGCCACCGGCCTATTGCAAGGCACCGCCGATCTCATCGAATTCCACGGCAATGACGCGCTGGTGACATTCGGCTCCGGCGGCAAGGAGATCAGCGCGCTGGTTCCGGCACGCGACTGCCCGGTGCTGCATGCTCCCGTCCTCTATACGTTCGAGGAGAATGACATTCACCTGTTCGACGCGACATCGGGCGCGTCCCTGCGCAGGCAATAGCGCGAAAGCCTACCGGATCGCGTCAAGCATCTGCCGCTGCCGGTGCATTTCCAGGAAAATCCGGTAGTCGCGATCGAAGCGGGCGCCGGCCGCCGGGTTGGCGGCGCGTGTCCTGCCGCCCTGCTGCATGGCAAGGCAGGCGGCGTTGAGATCGGGGAAAAGCCCGGCGGCGGTCGCC
>NZ_JAPYKP010000194.1:0-8341 GCF_037179725.1 Mesorhizobium sp. Cs1321R2N1
GCCGCCGAGTTGCCCATATGGCTGCATCGGTACAATTGGCACCGTCCGCACGGAAGCCTAAAGTCCAAACCGCCAATCAGCCGCCTGGGCCTGACCAAGGACAACCTGTTGAGGCTCCACACCTAGGTCTTGCGTGCCACCCGCGCTTTCGTGGCGGCCGCCGGCGCCGGAATTCAGGCTATCGCCCGACAGTGTGCGCGCTTGTGCGCGCGCCAAATAGCGCCGATGTCGGCTGGTTCAGCCGATCATGGCGCTGCGGCCACCGGTTTCGGCCTCGCGAATCTTGGTATCGCGCGATTCCAGCATCTCAGCCTTGGAAAGCTCCGCTTCAGCTTCGCCGAGTAATGATTCGGCGGCGCTTCGCTGCTGGGCGAGGTCGCCTTGCGAGTTCCTGAGATTGTCGCGGCGCAGGCGCGCGGCCTTGGCGAAGGTCGGATAGGCGAAATGATTGATATCTGTGATGCCGGCTTTCTTTTCCTCGGCGGTGATCTGAAGCTCCAGTTCGACGGCCATGCGCTCGAACTCGGCGATCATCATGTCGAGTTGCAGCATCTGGCGACGCTTCTCATTCACCTGAAACTGTTTCAGCCGAACGAGGTTTTCACGTGACTTCATGATTCGGTACTCCCGGAAACGCACACCCGCACATATCGTCCAAACCACTTGGAAAGGCCCAAGCGCTGCCCGTATCCACCGGCTTTCCCCGCACTATAGGAAACAAAACCCTAAAGTTTTTTGACGACGGTAACCATTCGTTTACGGGCATTGTTAATCATACGTGTCAGGGCTTAAGGCCGGGTAAAAATTCCGGCCGCCGAAGCGAAGCCGCGTCGATGAGTCCCTGGAGTCACTTAGTCCAGGTTATTAATGTATCGCATTAGGAATTTTGGTCTGTGATTCGTTATTAGATTCAAGAGGGTGTAGAAAGGGGTTAAAAAATCTGATACCGTATTGGACGGGAAATTAGGTTTTGTTAACCATTCGATGGCAGCCTCTATACCAGGCAACCACTGCTCCGGGGCAGGACGGGTCGTGAAATGGTCCGGCGGCAGAAAAGGGGAATGAAATGCGTGTTCTGCTGATAGAAGATGACAGTGCAACCGCACAAAGCATCGAGTTGATGCTGAAATCGGAAAGTTTCAACGTCTATACGACAGACCTCGGCGAAGAGGGTGTCGATCTGGGCAAGCTCTACGACTACGACATCATCCTTCTCGACCTCAACCTGCCGGACATGTCCGGCTACGAGGTCTTGAGAACGCTTCGCCTCTCCAAGGTGAAGACGCCCATCCTGATCCTCTCCGGCATGGCCGGCATCGAGGACAAGGTGCGCGGCCTCGGTTTCGGCGCTGACGACTACATGACCAAGCCGTTCCACAAGGACGAGCTGGTGGCGCGCATTCATGCCATCGTGCGCCGCTCCAAGGGCCACGCCCAGTCGGTCATCACCACGGGCGATCTGGTCGTCAATCTCGACGCCAAGACCGTCGAGGTCGGTGGCCAGCGCGTGCACCTCACCGGCAAGGAATACCAGATGCTGGAGTTGCTCTCGCTGCGCAAGGGCACCACCCTCACCAAGGAAATGTTCCTCAATCACCTCTATGGCGGCATGGACGAGCCGGAACTGAAGATCATCGACGTCTTCATCTGCAAGCTGCGCAAGAAGCTCGACGCCGCGTCCGGTGGCCAGAACTACATCGAGACCGTCTGGGGCCGCGGCTACGTGCTGCGCGAACCGGAAGACATCCGCGTCAGCGCCTGAGCGCGGCCGGCAGAACTTTCTTAAAAAACCTGGCCATGTGAACTGACCCCCGAAAGTTGGACGCAACCTTCGGGGGTTTTGCATTGTGGACTGATAATTATTTTGTTTTGCACCGCGAGACGGCGGACCGCCGCGCGGTGTGCCTGGAATAGCTTCCGTTCAGGCAGCGATCTTCAAGGCGCGAAAGCGTTCGAGCAGTTGCGGGCGATTAAAGGGCTTCAACAGATAACCCTGGGCGCCGGCGCGCTTGGCCCGCATGATCGACGCGATATCGAGCTCGACCAGTGAGATCAGGATCTGCGGCCTGATCGGGCTTTCCATGGCGCGCAGGCGCCGGATGAGGTCGATCGCCTGCACGTCCGGCAGGGCGCCATCGATGACGATGATGTCGGGCATGTCGGCGGCGCACATCTCCAGTGCGTCAAGTCCGCTGGCTGCCTCGATGACCATCATGTCGGAACCGCCCAGGATGCGTTTCGCAACCTTCCTGATGACGCTTGAGTCGTCGACGAACATGCAGCGTTTCATTTCCGGGTCCTCTTTGCCCTTGGACAATCCGGTCGTGCGGGGCATCTGCGGCGTAGCCTAGACCGATCTGGTAAAGAAGCTGAAAAGCCGTTAGGTAAAATTTTTGCAAAGATGCCGCTAGGCTAATTTTTCCTTGCGGATACTTCGACGTTGCCGGCGTGTCAAAGGTCATCGCGCCCGATTGCCGTGTCAATAAAATATTTCAGATTGAAATACTTTGTTCGGTCGCGCTGCCGCGCCGATTTCAGACCACCGAAAGGACGATTTCTTCAGCCGTTGCATGGATCGAAATTGTCATGTTGGCCTCGCGGGCCAACAGCAGCGTGTAATAGGGCTGCACCGAATGAGCGTCGATCGGCTCCTCCGGCTTGTGACCGGAATGCAGTTCGAGGAATTTCGGCGGCACACGCAGCATCGGCCCGCTTGCCGAAAGCGAAAAACGCGGCTCGGTTTCGAGATTTTCGAGCGTCACCACCAGCTTGCCGCCGCGCGGAATGGCGGCATTGGCGACCAGGAGCAGGTTGAGCAGCAGCTTGACCTTGTTCTTGGGCAGCAGCGCGCGGATTCCGTTCCAGACCAATTCCGGCTTTTCGTTCTTGAGGAAGGCGATGGCGACGGCCTCGGCGTCTCCGGTGTCGATCATCATGCCCGCCGAGCCGGCGGCGCCGAAGGCGATCCGGGCGAACTGCAAACGGGCCGAGGCGTTCTTCGCACTCTGGCGGATGAGCCGCATGGCGTCTTCGTCGGCGCCGCCTTCGTCGAGCAGTTCAAGCCCGTTATTGATCGCGCCGACCGGCGAGATGATGTCGTGGCAGACGCGGCTGCACAAAAGCGCCGCCAGGTCGGGAGCGGAAAGGGTGAACAGTTCGGCCATCGGCGAAATCCCTGCAAAATCTTCCAGTTCGTGGCCGAGCGATCGATCTTCGCGCCTGCCCACACGAATCACGCTTCAACCCAAGGCTTTCTGAATACACAGCGCCCGCGCGTGCAGCAACAAATCCAAATTGTCGTCATGGCATATGGCGCATTCACGCAGGCTGCGTGTCCCCTTGAGCGGCCAAACAGCCTTCGAACCGCCATCTTCATGTGGGAGTTTAATGGTTGAAAAAGGATTACGGCATAGTTTGCCCCTAACAGTCATCCTTAACGGCCGCCTAAAGAGCCGTACGGATGCGAGGCGTCGGCGAAAGTGCTTCATGACGGAGATTGGAAGCATGTTTTCCCGATTGTATGACCGGAGTTTTCTCCGTGCCCTCTCAATGGCGTTCACGCTCATGGGCGTTCTCGTCTTCACGACATCGCCCTTGCGGGCCCAGGAGTACACCGCTCAGGAGATTGTCGATTCCGGCCACAAGTTCTTCGGCGCGACGTCGGGCGGGTTGGCCACGGTCGTGGAGAAGATTTTCGCCTCCTACGGTTTGCCTAACGGCTATCTGCTCGGCGAGGAGGGATCCGGTGCGCTGATCGGCGGCCTGACCTATGGCGAAGGCACGCTCTACACCAAGAATGCCGGCGATCACAAAGTGTTCTGGCAAGGCCCGTCGCTGGGCTGGGATTTCGGCGGCGAAGGGTCACGCGTGATGATGCTGGTTTACAATCTCGACGATGTCGGCAACCTCTACAATCGCTATGGCGGCGTCGCCGGTTCGGCCTATGTGGTGGCAGGTGTCGGCTTCAACGTGCTGAAGAACAACAATGTGCTGCTGGTGCCGATCCGTACCGGCGTCGGCGCCCGGCTCGGCGTCAATCTCGGCTACTTGAAACTGACCGAGCGGGCGACCTGGAATCCGTTCTGATCCGTCCGATATGATGAAGACGCGGACCGTTCGACCGGATTCCCGAGCCACGACCCGAATGAGCCGCGGCAAGCCCTTGCCGCGGTGCCGGATTTCCGCCATGCCAAGATGGCACGGTCCAGCCTTCCAAGTTGTCGTCGATAACGGGTAGTCCTTTGGTTCAGTCGGTCCTGTTCTTTGCCCTCGGCTTTCTCTGTGCCGGCTTTCTGGCGCTGATGGTGGCTCCGGCCGTCTGGCGGCGTGCCGTCGCCCTGACCCGCAGGCGCATCGAAGCCTCCATCCCGCTGACGCGAGCTGAAATCCAAGCCGACAAGGACCGGATCCGGGCCGAGTACGCCATGTCGACGCGCCGACTTGAAATCAATGTCAAGACGTTGCGCGAGAAAGTGGCCGAACAACTCGTCGAGATCAATCGCAGCCACGAGGCGCTGAAGGGGCTGGCGGTCGAGCGCACGGACAAGAACCATGCGCTCGCCGAACTCGGCGCCAAGAACGAGGCGCTGCGGCAACGCGAAGAGGAACTGCATCAGCTTTCGGAGCGGCTCAAGGAAACCGAACGAAAACTGGAAAGGCGGGCGCTCGATATCCAGAAGCTGGAGCACATGTATGACGATGCCAGTTTTGCCTCCAGCAGCCGCCAGATCGAGCTCGTGGCCCGCGAATCCGAATTGCAGAAGCTCGCCAGCGACATCTCGCTGCTGCGCGGCCAGCGCAAGGAAGCGGACCGGCGCAGCCAGGAGATTGCGGCCGAAAGCAAGGCCGCGCGCGATGCCCTGAAGGCCGAGAAGAGAAGGGCCGCCGAACTCGACAAGAAGGTCGAGCGGCTGCTCGCAACGCTCGCCGACCGTGAGGACAAGCTTGATCGGCGTGAAAAGGAGTTGGCGCGGTTGCGGGAAAAAGCGAAAGCCGAGGACGGCGCATCGGCCTTGCGGCTGGTCGGCAAGCCCGATGAAGCGGGTCGGCACGACGAGGCCGGCAAGCGCGACGACGTGGACCGGGCGATTGCCAGGCTCGACGGCGACCGCGAGCGGCTGGAGGCCAGGCTTATGGCGCTGGCGCGTGAGAACAAGCGCCTGAAGGCGGACCTCGGCGCCGCGGCATCGTTGGGCTTGACGAATGGCAATGGCGCCGCGCTGCGTGAGCAGATGAACGAACTGGCTGCGGAGGTCGTCCATCTGACTGCCAAGCTCGAGGGCCCCCATTCGCCGATCGCCAAGGCGCTGGCGGCACCGCAGGAAAACCGCTCCACCGGCCACGACCGCAGCCTCGCCGACCGCGTGCGCGCCTTGCAGAAAGCAGAAGCCGACTGACGCGGTGCGGGCTAGCCGTCTTCGTCGCACTCAAATCATCGTCAGTGCGAGAAATGATGCAAGGCAATGGCCGAGGCGGCAGCGACGTTCAAGCTGTCGAAGCCTTTCGACATGGTGATCCGTACCGTTTGCAAGCAGGCAAGCAGGCTTTCGGGCAGGCCTTCACCCTCGGTGCCGAGGTAGAGCGCCAGCCGCTCGCCGCGCGGTGCATGGCGTATGTCGATCCGCCCGCGCGGTGACAGTGCGAACTGGTCATAGCCCCGCCGATTGAGATCCGCCGTGAATTCCGCCGTGTCGGTGAAGGACGCGAAAGGGATCTTGAGCGCGGCGCCGACTGAAACCCGGATCGCCTTGCGGTACAGCGGGTCGCAGCATGTCGTGTCCATCAGCACCGCGTCGGCGCCGAAAGCGGCGGCATTGCGGAAGATCGAACCCATATTGTCATGGTTGGCGATGCCGACAAGCACGACGACCAGAGCTTGAGCGGGCAAGGCATCCAGCAATGAGGCGGCCGGGTGCGGTGCTTCCTTGCGGCCGATGGCCAGGATGCCGCGATGCATATGGAATCCGGCAATCGCGTCCATCACCGCACCGGCGACGACGTAGACCGGCAGGTCCGCTTGTGCCTTGCGCAGCATGTCCTCCAGGCCGCCAAGCCTGTTTTCCAGGATCAGGATGGATTCGGCGCTGAAGCGGCGCGACGACAAAAGCAGGTCGAGCACCACCTTGCCTTCGGCGACGAAACGGCCTTGCCGGCCCGCCAGATCGCGCTCGCGGATATCGAGATAGGCAGCGACACGCGGGTCGCGTGGATCGTCGATGCGTATTGGGTCCATGTCCCGCTCAACAATCATGTCCCGCTCAACAATGAAGAGCGTGGCTCGTGTGCCGGGAAAGACGGCCGCGGCAGCGTGCGGTCAAGTCCCGGCGCGGCGCAACCTCTGCGCCATCTGGGACAGATCTTCCTTGCCGCTGCCGAAAATGCCATCCAGCATGGTGAGCAGTTCGCGCACCGCATCGGATTTGCAGGAATAGTAGATCATCTGACGATCGCGCCGGGTGTCCACGATGTCGAGCGCCCGCAACTTGGCCAGGTGCTGCGAGAGAGCGGATTGGCTGAGCATCACCTTTTCGGCGATGGCGCCGACCGACATTTCACCGTCGATCAGATAGCTCATGATCAACAGCCGTTTTTCGTTGCCCATCAGCATCAGAAATTCGGCAGCCGATTCGGCGTTGGCGATTAGCTTTGTCGAGACCATTGATGCCCCATGCTGTTTGCTCATCAAGGCGCCATGGGGGCAATGGTGCCTGAATCCATAAATTCACCTGTGAAGGTGCCGACGAGTCGGCACTACATCTAAACCTAGAACATTTCTTTCAAATCTCAAGCGTTGCTTTTGATCAAATGCAATTTAGTCGCACCTTATATCTCCGATGCGGCCCTGCCGGCCCTGGCCATGGCAATCAGAGCGGGACGCAGTTCCGACACCATTACCAATGGTTGTGGAAAAAATACCCGGCAAATATTGTCTCCCGACACCAGATCGATGCCTTCGGCGTCCAAACCGGCAATGGTCCAGCCGTCGCCGGGTGCCTTGGCGAAATGACGGGCGTAGATGGCGATCGCATCGAGATGGTCCGCATTCATGTGCTCGACGGCCGATTGTTCGCTTCCGGTGAGTTCCTCGATGATGGGCCCAATGGTGAGAAGGTCGAGCCGTTCGAGCTGATAGGCCTTGCCGAAGCCGCCGTTGAGGCTGGCGTGTTGCGGCTCAAGGCGAAAGATCGAAAAGTCGCCGAGCCCGGCATAGAGGCTCGCCTTGGGATTGCGGTTGAGATAGCGGCGCTCGGCACGGGCATGCGCCTGCGAGCCGCGCTCCAGCCGCGATGCCTGGCAGGCCAGCGTCAGCCGCGGATGCGCCAGCGGATCGCCTTTGCCGGGCTCGCCGAGCAGCAGGGAACAGCGCGGATCGGCAAGCAGGGCTGACGTATGCGCCGCGAGCAGCGACACCAAGACAAGCGGTGCGCCATCGATGTCGGTGGCGATGCCGACCCGGCTCGCCAGTGGCGATCCGGTCCTTGGTTCCAGCACCGCCAGGGCGCCGAAGCGGGCGCTGCGCAGAAGCGTTTTCGCCAACCGGATCGCCTTGGCGTCGGTCTCGCGGATCACATCCTTCTTCCGGTCGCCCACGGTTCTCGTCCTGCTAAGTTGATTTTCTTATTCCACTTATCAGCCGACGTGCCGAACTTGGCAAGGGGAGGCACCCGCCGCATTTCGCACCTTTGGGCGACACGCCCTATTTCGGCGCCATGCGGATGGCGCCGTCGAGGCGGATGGTCTCGCCGTTCAGCATCTGGTTTTCGACAATGTGCAGGGCAAGCGCGGCATATTCGGATGGTTCGCCGAGGCGGGACGGGAAGGGCACGGCGGCGCCCAGCGAATCCTGCACTTCCTGCGGCATGGCGGCCATCATCGGCGTCTTGAAAATGCCGGGCGCGATGGTACAGACCCGGATGCCGGAACGGGCGAGATCACGCGCCACCGGCAGCGTCATGCCGACCACGCCGCCCTTGGAGGCGGAATAGGCCGCCTGCCCGATCTGCCCGTCATAGGCGGCGACCGAGGCGGTGTTGACGATGACGCCGCGCTCGCCGCCCTGCAGCGGCTCGAGTTTCGCGGCGCGGTCGGCAACCAGGCGGATCATGTTGAAGGTGCCGATCAGATTGACCTCGATCACCTTGCGGTACTGGTCGAGCGGATGGGGTCCATCCTTGCCGATCGTCTTCACCCCGATGGCGATGCCGGCGCAATTGACCAGAATGCGCGGCTCGCCCAGCCTGGCGGCGACATCGGCGAGGGCGGCGGCGCCATTGTCGGCACTTGCAACATCGCACTGGACGGCGATGCCGCCGACCTCGGCAGCAACCTTGGCCGCGCGCTC
>NZ_JAPYKP010000195.1:0-8160 GCF_037179725.1 Mesorhizobium sp. Cs1321R2N1
ACGGCCGGCCTCGTAATGCAGGATGGAGCCGCCGCCGGCGGCGACCGTGTGGATGCGCATCATCGGCGCGCGGACACGCACGCCGGCGACCTCGGTGTCGAAGGCACGTTCATACTCGCCGTCATAGTGGGCGACGTCCGTGGACGTGCCGCCCATGTCGAAGCCGATAACCTTGTCGAAACCGGCGAGCTTCGCCGTCTCGACCATGCCGACCACGCCGCCGGCCGGGCCCGACAGCAGCGCGTCCTTGCCTTGGAACATGTCGGCGGCGGTGAGGCCGCCAGAAGACATCATGAACATGAGGCGAGGGGATTCGTCGTTTTCTCCCGCCGCGCCCAGTTCTCCCGCCACCCGTTGTACGTAGCGTGAAAGGATGGGCGACAGATAAGCATCCACCACCGCGGTGTCGCCGCGGCCGACCAGTTTGATCAGCGGCGAGACCTCGTGGCTGACCGAGACCTGGCCGAAACCAAGCTTGCGGCAGACCTTGGCCACCGCCTTCTCGTGATCGGGGTATTTCCAGGCATGCATGAAGGCGATCGCAACGGCATCGATGCCATCGGCTTTCGTTTGTTCTATGGCCGGCCGGCAAGCCGATATGTCGAGCAACCGTTCGACGCAGCCGTCGGCGAGCACGCGCTCGTCGATCTCGATGACGCGCTCGTAGAGTTGCTCGGGAAGGATGATCTCCTTGGCGAAAATGTCGGGTCGCGCCTGGTAGGCGATCCTGAGCGCATCGCGAAACCCCTTGGTGATGAGCAACAAGACGCGGTCGCCCTTGCGCTCCAGAAGGGCGTTGGTGGCCACCGTGGTTCCCATCTTGATGTCGCCGATCAGGCCGGACGGGATCGCGGCGACCGTGTCAAGGCCGAGCAGGTCGCGAATGCCTTGAATGGCGGCGTCGGCATAGGCTTCGGGATTCTCAGACAGCAGCTTGCGCGGATGCAGCCCGCCTTGCGGGTCACGGCCGATAATATCGGTGAAGGTGCCGCCGCGATCGATCCAGAAATCCCATTTCGCGGTCATGCGGCTGTCTCCGGTATTCCGTTTCCGGTGTCGTTGTTAAAGCGCCGAAGCGCCGGCAGCAATAACGCTTGCATGCCATTGATGTTACAGGTGGAAACGCAACGTTACGAAACCCATGGCCATCTCGGGCATTTGTCTCTGGACCGTTCACCGCAACGTGAACGTGTGTCTAAGGAGAGATGTTATGAAAAAGCTCGTTCTTGCTTCCCTGTCCGCCCTTGCCCTGCTGGGCGTCGCGGCCTGCAGCGACAGCGGCACAGGCACCGACAACACCACAACGCAGAGCACCAATCCGCCGCCTGCCGAGCAGCCGATGAAGCCGGCGGCCCCGGCTGACAATTCGACCAAGCCTGCCGAGCCGGCTCCGGCAACGCCTGCTCCTGCGCCCGCGCAGTAGTTTGTAAGCAGTAAGTGACTTGGGAGGAAGGCCGGCTCTGCGCCGGCCTTCCTCGTATGGGCACCAGCAATGCGCCTCTCGTTCACAGACCCGACAGATGGCTGTTATTGACTTGATAGCGGGGATCGGTTGGCTCTATGAAGCGGGCCATGTCGATTTGGGACCGCCTCGGCGACTTCATCACGCGGGTTTCGTCTTCAACCACCTCTGGCGTCGCCGATGTGGTCGAGGCTGTGCGCACGGTTTTTTCCGGCGACGCCGACTTGCGCCGCCGCGTCGCCTTCTCGGTGGCGATGATCGCGCTTTCGGCCAAGATGGCCAAGGCCGACGGCATCGTCACCCAGGATGAGGTACGCGCCTTTCAGGAAATCTTCGAAGTGCCGCCGAAAGAGACGCGCAACGTTGCGCGGCTGTTCGATCTCGCCCAGCGGGACGTGGCCGGTTTCGAAACCTATGCCGAGCGCATGGCGCAACTCTGCGGCTCCGGGCACTCCAATTGCGTGATGCTGGAAGACATACTCGACGGCCTGTTCCACATCGCCAAGGCCGATGGGCTGGTGCATGAGCGCGAAGGCATCTTCCTGCATCGTATCGCCGAGATCTTCCGCATCGATGAGACGCATTACGAATCGATCTTGGCGCGGCACGTCAATCTTGGCGCAGGCGACCCCTATGTCGTGCTCGGCATCGAGCGCGGCAAGCCGTTCGAGGAGGTTAGAAAACGCTATCGCAAGCTGGTGTCGGACAACCATCCGGATCGGTTGATCGCGCGCGGGTTGCCGCAGGAATTCATCAAGATCGCGACGACCAGGGTCGCGGCGATCAACGCCGCTTATGAGATGATCGAGCGGGGCCTGCGGCACGCATGACCGGCTTCCTGCCCGACGAGCCGAGCGCCGAGGTCAGGGTATCGCCGAATTTCGGGCCAAGGCGCGACGCACAGAAGCCCGACATGATCGTGCTGCACTATACCGGTATGGCGAGTGGTACCGGGGCCGAAGCCTGGCTGTGTGATCCGGCAAGTGAAGTCTCGTCGCATTATCTCGTCCATGAGAATGGCCATATCGTGCAGATGGTCCGGGAAAGCGACCGCGCCTGGCACGCCGGCCAGAGTTCCTGGTTCGGACGCACCGACATCAATTCCTGCTCGGTCGGCATTGAAATCGTCAATCCGGGCCATTCACTGGGCTATCCCGGCTTTCCGAAACGTCAGATCACGGCGGTCGTCGAACTGTGCAAGGGGATTGCCGCGCGGCATGCGATCGGCGCCGAGCGGGTGCTGGCGCACTCCGATGTGGCGCCGGGCCGCAAGATTGATCCCGGCGAGAAGTTTCCATGGGCCGCGCTGTTCAAGGCCGGGGTCGGCCATCTCGTGCCAGCCGCTCCCGTCAGGCGCGGAGCCGCGCTGAAGCCCGGCGACCGCGGTGCCGATGTCGAGACACTGCAGTCGATGCTGTCGCTCTATGGCTATGGTGTCGAAATATCGGGCGTTTTCGACGATCGGACACGGGTCGTGGTCGAGGCCTTCCAACGGCATTTCCGGCCGCGCCGGATCGACGGAGTTGCCGACGGCTCGACGATGCGCACACTGCAGAAGCTGCTTGCTTCCGTCAGGAATTGACCCAGGGTCAATTCCTGATTCAAGTAATCCTCCTTGGCCCTAAAGTTACAAACTGTCACTTAAAGTGACTTGCCCCGCCTTTATTGGCGCCAAATCGGGCTTCAAAGGGCTTTTCGTACAGTTTGTCGGACGTCCAGCCCCCCGGGTGTTCCGATATTGATCAAGCGATGCCACGCGAAAATCTTCGCGCGGTCCCAACAGAACAGGATCACATGCAGAAATTGACGGTTTTAACGGCAGCTCTTGCTGCCGGCGTAATGAGTTTTGCCTTCAGTGCGGCCGACGCCGCGCCGTTCAGCCCGCGGGCCGACCAGGGCTTCGTCGCGGCACCCGCCAAAGGCAAGGCCATTTCGGCCAAAAGCAGCAAGAGTGCTAAGGCGACGACGAAGCACGCTTCCGCGAAAGTGGAAAAGGCAAGCTGGACCAAGGCAAGGAAATCCTCTGCCAAGAGGCAGACAAAGCGCGGTCGCAAAACCGTGGACATGACGACGACGGCATCGATCGGTCTCAGCAACGTCGCTGCGGCGACCGCGGCAGTGACGAGCGGCGGCCAGTATTCCGCGATTGTCGCCCGCTACGCGGCGAGCTACGGCGTTCCGGTGTCGCTGGCCAACGCCGTGATCCAGATCGAAAGCAACTACCGGCCGAACATGGTCGGCGGCGCCGGCGAGATCGGCCTGATGCAGATCAAGCCGGCAACCGCGCGCATGATGGGTTACAGCGGGTCGGCCAAAGGCCTGTTCGATCCCGACACCAACATCAAATACGGCATGAAGTACCTCGCCATGGCGCGCGACCTCGGCGGTGGCACGACCTGCGGCACGATCCTGAAATACAATGCCGGCCATGGCGCCACCCGGATGAACCCGGTTTCGGCGGCTTACTGCAGCAAGGTCAAGGTTCAGTTGGCGGCTGTCGGCGCGCCGGCTTGACAAGAACCGGTCACGACCGGCTTTTTCGGTTGCGTTTTGTGGTGTGAACCCCTTTATACGCCCTGCCAGCTGGCCGGGCGGCCGCACCCGCAAACGCCGAAAGGCCGCGGGTGAGGAAAGTCCGGGCTCCATGGAGACACGGTGCCGGTTAATGGCCGGCGGGGGCGACCCCAGGGAAAGTGCCACAGAAAGCAAACCGCCACGACTTTGTCGGGGTAAGGGTGAAAGGGTGGGGTAAGAGCCCACCGCGCGACTGGCAACAGGAGCGGCACGGTAAACCCCACCGGGAGCAAGACCGAATAGGGGCGGTGCGAGGGGAAACCCTCGAGGGCTGTTTCCGGCTCACCGTCCGGGTAGGTTGCGTGAGGCGCATGGCAACATGCGCCCAAGATGAATGGCCGCCACGTTCTCGTCTCGCAAGGGGCGAGGGCCATACAAAACCCGGCTTACAGGCCAGCTGGCAGTTTCTCTCCGCGATATCTAGGATAAGTCTTTCACATCAGAAGGTTGCACCCATGGGTGCAGCTTCTTATCCAAGGGCGTGGCGCTGCTTTGCACCGCCACAAGAACGAGATTTTCCGTCGACTTTCTTGAAATTGGTGCGATTAAATCGTACCATCACGGCTCATCATCGGGAGCCTATCATGGGTCAGGTCGACAAACGCAGCATCACGCTTTCGCCGGAACTGGCGCAGGCGGTCGACGACGTGGTCGCGGCTGGAGAATACGCCTCGGCGAGCGAGGTGATCCGCGATGCGTTGAGGCAATGGAAGGACCGCCGCGACCTGATGGGCTACACGGTCGAGGAACTGCGCAAGCTGGTGCAGGAGGGGATCGACAGCGGGCCTGGGCAAGACGGCCAGCCAATCATGGAACGATTGCGCGCGAAATACTTGAAGATGGCCGAGGCCAAAGGCTTTCGGGAGTGAAATACCGACTGCTTCCTCAAGCCACCGTCGATCTCGAAAGCATCGGCGATTACATCGCCAACCACGATCCGCGCGCTGCTGTTCGCCTCGTGGATGCGCTGGAAAGACGTTGGGATTTGCTGACCTTGCATCCCTTCTCAGGTGCGCCGCGCGACGACATAGCGCCGGGTATCCGCCATCTGATTGTCGGCGAATATCTCACCTTGTACCGGGTCGGCGGTGATGCGATCGAAATTCTTCGCGTGCTGCATGGTCGTCGCAACATCGAAGCCGATGACCTCGGCTCGTAGAGCAATTCCAGGAAAGGCGTAACGCTTTCCCTTGCGGAATTGCGTCAAAACAAAGAGTTAGAGCGGTTCGGCGTTTCCATCAACGCTGAACCGCTTGTCGATCTGTCAGCCGCTGATCCTGCCCAGCGAGGCCTCTATCGCCTTCCAGAGTTCCTCCACGGGCTCACAGCCTACCGACAAGCGAACGAAGCCGGCCGGAACCGCATCGCCTCGCTTAAGCCGCCGCTCAGCCGAAGTGTGGACGCCACCGAAGGAGGTCGCGGCCTGCATCAGGCTGCAATTGTTGATGAAATCCTCGGCTTTCTGCTCGGAGGCGAGTTCGAAGGAGATGAGGAAGCCGAAGCGCTCCATCTGGGCGCGGGCAAGATTGTGCGAGGGATCGCCTTCCAGTCCGGGATAGCGCAGGCCGCTTATCGCCGGATGCCCCTGCAGTTGCCGCGCGATCACTTCCGCCGACGAACACATGCGGTCGAAGCGCACATCCAATGTTTCCAGGCCGCGATGCACCAGCCAGGCTTCGAATGGCCCGGGGATGCTGCCCGAGACCTCGCGCCAGCCGGTCACGGCGGCGATGATATCCGCATTGCGGCTGGCGACATGGCCGAACAGCACGTCGGAATGGCCATTGGGCGCCTTGGTGTCGGCGGCGACAACGATATCGGCGCCGTGATCGAGAGGGCGCTGGCCGAAGGGCGTCATCGTCGTGTTGTCGACCACCAGCAGCGCGCCGGCCTTATGAACGGATTCGGCGACAGCGGCGATATCGCAGATGTCCAACCCCGGATTGGCTGGCGTTTCGACGAAGGTCAGGCGGTAGCCATCGAAGCCGCCGTCGAGGAAAGTCGATGTCGGCCTGACATCGTAGGTGACGCCGAGCGGCTTCAGGAAACGATCGGCCAGCGCCCTGGTGGTATGATAGCCGTCCGAAGGCAGCAGGATATGGTCGCCGGCCTTGAGCACGGCAAAGAATGCCGCCGAGATCGCCGCCATCCCCGAGGGAAAACCGACGCAAGGCGCGTCTTCCAAATGAGACAACATGTGTTCGACGGCATCCCAGGTCGGGTTGCTGAAGCGGCCGTACTGGTTGAAGCCGGTGGCATCGCCCGGAGCATGGAAAATGGCGGCCATGGTCAGGGGCAGGGGAATGGAATCGCCCATGGCAAACCGGCCGCGACGCAAATGGAGAAGGGCTGCAGCGCGCGACTTCGCAGTTTCAGACATCGATTTCAAATCCCCTGGCGATCGGTGAGATGGACGAGACGCTATGCCCGGCCACGGCTTGCGGCAAGGTGCCTCAAGTTGGGCCAGGAAGGCTCTAAACGCTTCGTTAGGCTTAATAGACCATAAAGACGAGACGTGCTGTCAAAGCCGTTCTCGTCGGCATGATGCGCGTGTTTGAGCAGCCTATTCCCGTTGACGCCCATAGTGCCCCATGATATCCCATCCAGACATCAAAGCCTTCGTTCCGCGTCAGGGTAGAGCGTACGCCAATCGGGCAGCCGCGGCGGCTGCGCGTTTGCCGGTTTTCGCCCGTGTGGACGAGGTGGGTGCGGGGCAGGCAATGCGCGGCGGTGGCGCGTGCGACACGATGAAGAGGGGTGCGGCGGCGCAAGCGGCCGCAACGTGTGATGGACCGGTTTCTGTCGAACACGGTGAGCAGGATCGATGCGAAGGGGCGGGTCTCCGTTCCCGCGCATTTTCGTGCCGTGGTGCAGAAGCGCGGCTATTCGGAGCTCTACGCGCTGCGCTGCCTGGACCTGCCGGCAATGGATGTCGGCGGGCTCGATCTGCTCGACCGCTACGAGCAGCGCATCGCGCGGGAAGACCCGTTCCTGCAGACTGCGGACGACATGTCGTTCTTCTGCCATGGCGACGGCGCATTCCTGAAACTCGACCAGGACGGCCGCATCACCATGACCGATTTCATTCGCGAGCATGCCGGCATCTCGGCGGAGGTGGCCTTTGTCGGGCGCGGCAATTTCTTTCAGATCTGGGAGCCGGGACGGCTTGCGACCTATGGAGCGCAGGCGCGGGCCAGGCTTTTGCAGCTTCGGCAGGGGACGAAGGCTCACGAGGCCAAGGCTGGGGAGCGACCGGAATGACGGTGGGCCACGGCGATGATATCAACGCCGTTGGCGGATCGGTCCGCCACATTCCGGTCCTCCTTGGCGAAGTGCTGGAAGCGCTGGCGCCGGCAGAGGGCGACATCATCATCGACGGTACGTTCGGCGCCGGCGGCTACACCAAGGCCATCCTGGCGGCCGGCGCGTCCGTCGTTGCCATCGACCGCGATCCGGATGCCATCGCGGCCGGCCGCGACCTCGAGGCGCGGTCCGGGGGCCGGCTGCGGCTCGTGCACGCGCCGTTCTCGACGCTCGACGAACATGTCGAAAGCGCCGACGGCGTCGTGCTCGACATCGGCGTCTCCTCGATGCAGCTCGACCAGGCCGAGCGCGGCTTTTCCTTCCGCAACGACGGACCGCTCGACATGCGCATGGCGCAGGCGGGACTGAGCGCCGCCGATGTCGTCAACAGTTTCAAGCCGGGCGACCTTGCCCGCATCTTCGGCTTCCTCGGCGAGGAGCGTCACGCCGGCCGTATCGCCCGCATGATCGAGGCGCGCCGGGAAAAACGCCCGTTCGAGCGTACGCTGGAACTCGCCGACGCGATCGAGACGCATATCGGCCGCGCGCCGAAGGACAAGATCCATCCGGCGACGCGCGTCTTCCAGGCGCTGCGCATCTTCGTCAATGACGAGCTTGGTGAATTGGCCAGGGCACTGTTCGCGGTCGAACGCGCGCTGAAGCCCGGCGGCCGCCTTGTCGTGGTGACGTTCCATTCGCTGGAAGACCGCATCGTCAAGCGTTTCATCGCCGACCGCGCCGACGTCATGACCGGCTCGCGCCACATGCCGGAGGCGCAGGCGCGCACCGCGACCTTCCGCAAGGCTGGTGGCGGCGTGACG
>NZ_JAPYKP010000196.1:0-8013 GCF_037179725.1 Mesorhizobium sp. Cs1321R2N1
GATCCTGCTGGTCGGCGACGAGCCCTATTATGGCCGCTTCGGCTTTTCGGCCGCCAGGACCGGTGCGCTCGCCATGCCGGGACCTTACGAGCGGCACCGCCTGCTGGCGCTGGAACTGGTGGAGGGCGCGCTCGACGGCGCCCAGGGCACGCTGAAGGCGACCGGCCGCAAGCTCAAGGCACAGGCGCCGAACCTTGCGGCGTGACGATTTAAGCACAACTGCCATTCAAACAAAACGCCGCCTGAAAAGGCGGCGTTTTGTTGTCTCGAAGCCGCTTCTGGCGGCCGCGTCCGTTCAGCCGATCAACTGGCTCAGCGCCATGGCGACGGTCATGTCGCCTTCGACCTTTATCTTGCCGGTCATGAAGGCCATGGTCGGGTTCAGGTCGCCCGCGATCAGCGAATCCAGATCGTCGAGCGACAGCTTGATGGTGCAGTCGGCGGGAGCGTCCGTGGTCGAGACGGTTGCGCCGTCGATGACGACGACGCCGTCACTGCCGGTGTCGAATTTCACGGAACGATCGAACCCGCTGCTGGCCACGCGCGACTTGATCTTCTCGGCAATCTCCTGAACGCTCACGCTGTTCTCCTGTCTGGTTGCATTCTGTCGCGCAACGGCACTTCGGTCCAGCCGAATTCCATGCGGCATCACTGGCGATCACGATCGCTGCCGCATATAGCTTTGGATTGACGTTTACGTCAACGCGAATTGCAGGAATCGGCCCCGACTCCAACTGCTATCGGGACCACTGGCACCGGGCAGATCGTTCAATGCGCGCTGACCGGCTTAGGCGTCTCGGGCGCCGGGGTGCTGGCATCCTGGCGTCGGCGCAGCCAGTTGTCGCGGATCTCGTCCTTGCTCAGGAAATTGACCTGGTCGATCAGGACCTCATGCACCAGGGTTGCGCCGACACGTGTGTTGATCGTGTCGCGGATGGCGGCGCGAAAGGCATCGAGGTCGACCGTCGCCTTCTTGCTGAAGTCGATCTGGGGATGGGCATAGAGATAACTGTAGACCTCGTCTGTAATCAGCGCCTCGGCCGGGATCGACAGCTTCTTTATCTGTTCCGGCTCGACGGTATAAACGAGCTTGGCCAGGAAGTAGCCGTCGATCTTCGAATCGTGGATCAGCGGCACCGAAATGACGTCGGTCTTGACGTAGTCCAGCCCGCCCAGCATCGGCTTGGGTTTTTCGCCTACGCCGCGTTCGCCGGCGGCCTGGAACGAATAGAACACCGCGCCGAGCGTGGCGGCGCAGATCCAGACCGCTATGGCGATGACCTTGATCATTTTGAACCTGGGCCCGGCATCGCCGCGCTCTAACCTTTCTGCCTGCCGAACTCGCCGGCGGAGTAGGTGCCGTCGGTTTCGGCGCGCTGGATGGCGCTGCGCAGCAGGCCGGCAACCTCGTTGACGGCGCTCAGATGCGCCAGGATCGCGGCCTCGTTCTTCGCCAGCTTCTGACGCAGCCGGGTTAGGCCCTCACGGTGCTGCTCCAGGAATTCGGCTTCGCTGCCGCCCTTCATTGCGCGGGTCAGCTCGTAGAGATAGCGGCTCTTGCGGGCGTTCGACGCCTTGAGGTCATAACTTGTATCACTGCGGATGCCGGCAGTCTCTTCCTCGACCACCTCCTCGATGCGGCCGATGATGGCGGCAAGGTTTCCGGGCCGAGCGAACGGGGTCGGTGCGTCCGACGCGGTTGCTCGCGCTGGCAGGTTGGCGGTGAATTCGGAAGAGTCGGCCATGGTGTTTCCCAGTCTAGACCTTGATGTCTGTTTTTATGGTTGTCTCGTCGCCGGTCATCGACCTGGCGGCCTTGCGCTGTAATTCCTGGACGAGCGAGGTGGACAGACGGGTCTGCCGGTCGATCTCGGTCTTTTCCGGTCCATTCGAAACCGGGCCGATCGGTACCTTGCGCTTGCCGTCCATGTAGTGGTCGGCGAGCAGCGACTTGGCGATGCCGATGCCGCCGCGATCGGCCATGACGTCGGCGACGCGCTCGGCGAGTTGCGATTTCCACATGTCGCCGGCGAGACCCGTGCCGTAGATGCCCTCGGTGTCCTTGGGCAGCATGTTCTGGATGAAGGTCTGCAAGACCATCGCCTCGAACTTCCTGAATTTCTTGGCAGGATCGGCCGTCGCCGCGGCTTTGTCAGCTGTCGCGCGCGACAGGATCGAGCCGGCATCGACCGAGGCCGCGGTGTCGACCGAAAACGTGCCGGCGACGCTCCCGGCGCGCTTCGTCAGCGCGGCGCGGGCAGCCTCGATATCCATCGGATCGGCAGCTCGGGCGACATCCATCACGATGTCGCTGGGTGGAGAAATCGCCAAGAAGGTCCGCCTTTTGCCGGGTTTCCTTAGCCAGGACCATGCCTCAACAAGCTTGTGGCAGGCTTGCGGGGAGGCGCAGGGGCGGGAATCGGGTCTGCCGAGTGCCAGAAGCAGAACATGATATCCAGTCGTTGTTGCTCCATTGCGGAGGGGATGACGCTGGTCGATAAGCAATCAGCTTGTTCGGAGCCGATCGCTCAAGACTTTCGTCACCCCCACCCAAAATCAGCGCACCGTGCTCAGCACAGGCGTGTTGAGAAGCTGCTGCTCCCAAAGATACGCGATGCCGCTGCCGCCGAAGTGCTGGATGAGAATCTCGGTCAGCTCCTCGACATGCTCGGTGCGTGCCCAATCGCGTTGCCATTCGCCAGCGAGCGCCATCACGGTCATCACGTTCGCGCCGGCTGCGATCATTCGCTGGATGGCAACTTCGTGAGACTCCTTCGAAATCCCGCCCGACGCGTCGGTGATCACAGTCACGTCCCAGCCTTCGCCGGCGGCCTGGATCACAGGCATTGCGACGCAGACCTCGGTCCACAGGCCGGCGATGATCAGCTGCTTGCGGCCGGTCGCCTTGACGACGTTCACCACATTCTTGTCCTGCCAGGTGTTCACCCAGGTGCGATCGATGACTTCCTGGTCCGGAAATACGTCGGTGATCTGCTTAAAAAGCAGTCCACCGCGCACCGCGATCACGCTGGTGAGAATGGTCGGAACATTGAAGGCTTTTGCTAGCTTCGCCAGCGCGGTCGTGTTGTTGACCACCATGTGCGGATCGTGGCTGTTCAGGTTTGCGAGTTGATAAGGTTGGTGATCGATCAGAACGAGGACCGAGTCTTCAGGACGAAGAAGCGAATCAAGACCGTTGCGAGGGGTCATCAAAACTTCCTTTCTCTGCCGCCATCGACGGCTATGGGTTCACGGGAGACATGCGCCAGCGGGCGACGTTGCCTGGACGCAATTTGCTGTTCCGCTCGGTGATGCGGTAGTGCCATAGTCAGGCAAGCTGTGTCGCGAAATCAGGAACGCCAAGTTGGACATCGAGGATTTGCAGACATTCGTCGTAGTGGCCGATGCAGGGGGCGTATCGGCAGCCGCGCGTCGGCTCGGCGTTTCCAAGTCAATCGTCAGTCGGCGGCTCGCTCGGGTTGAAGCGGAGCTTGGCGTCCAGCTTCTTGCACGAACGACCCGGGGCGCCGCGCTTACAGAAGCGGGAATCACGTTCAGGGATCATGCGGCCCGGGCCAGCGCCGAGATCGACACAGCCAGGGAAACGATCCTCCCAACCGGTGATCTGCGCGGTCGCCTGAGGGTTGCCATGCCGCTTTCTTTTGGCCCGACCCACTTCGCTCCCGTGCTTGCGGAAATGGCGCATCAGCACCCTCAGCTCCAGATCCATACCTCCTACAGTGATCGCTTCGTCGACCTTGTCGCGGAGGGTTTCGATTGCGCGATCCGGGTCGGGTACCTTCAGGACTCCAACTTGATCGCGAAGCGCATCGGGCCGATCTATGGAAAGCTTGTCGCAAGCCCGGATTATATCAAAGCGCACGGTTCACCTCAGACGCCAGATGAGCTTGTCACTCATCAGGCACTCATGCAGGGAATGGAAGCCTGGCAGTTCATGGATGGCAGCAGGATTGTCACGGTTCAGCCGCAGGGCAGGTTCAAGGCCGACAACGCCACGGCGCTTGCCGCTGCCGCCGCGGCAGGAGTCGGCATCGCCTGGCTCCCCGATTGCATCACATACGAATATGTGGCCTCCGGCGCGCTCGTTCCGGTGATGACACGCTATCCCCCACCTTCGGCAGGCGCTTATGTCGTCCGACCGCCAGGTCGGCACCCCGCGCGAAAAGTCCGGGTCCTCATCGAAATGCTGATCGAGTACTTCGCACGAAATCCGGACGTTTGGGGTGTCGACCGTTAAACACGAACGGGGCGAAGCATTGCGCTGGAGCGCTCCCTGGGACAGGAAGACACGTGTTTGTGGGCAATCGGTCGACCAGCGCCATGCCTCCCGGTCGCCAAAAGCTCGGCACTATTCCTGTCCCCGCTTCTGCGCGATCAGGTCCAGGCGCTCGCGGTCTGATCTCTCGCGTTCGTCGCGGTTGCGCACGTCCTTGTAGGCGCGCTCGACGATGTTGGTGCGGGCGCTTGCCGCGGCGATGAGGCCGGCTTCCTGCCTCGCGTTTTCCAGGCTTTCCTCCTGGCGCACGACGGCCTGGGCGATGCGGCGATGGTAGAGATCGGGGAACAGGCTGGAGAGGGAATTGTCCTGGTCGAAATGGCCAATCAACTCGTGGGCTTCGGTCTCGGCGGCGTTTGCCGCGGCGACGAAGGCGGCGTGGCGGCTTTCGTGCAAGGCTTTCAGCTGTTCCTGCACCTTGACCAGTTTCCTCAAGCGGTCCTTGCGCGTGCTCATGTCACCTTGCCAGTGTGAGGTCGACGAAGCCGTCGACGAACAGCGACAGCATGGTGCCGATGGCGAAATAGAAGATCAGCATGCCGCCTGCGATAACGAAGGGCTGGGAGATGAAATAGATCGGGATCTGCGGGGTCAGCTTGTTGACGAAGCCGATCGTCAGATTGACGAGAATGGCATAGGCGACGAAGGGGCTGCCGAGGCGGATGATCAGGAAGAACGTGTCCGACACGGTGTCCGTGATGTCGACCAGTGCGGCCTGCGGGTTGAAGAAGACGTTGACCGGCGCGACCGTGTAGGACGTCACCAAGGCACGGACGATCTCGTGGTCGAAGTCGAAGACGAACAGCATCAGCAGCGCCGAGAACGAAATGATGGCGGCAAGGGCTGCCTGCGGTTCCGGCTCCTCGATCGCCGGTCCGCCGGAGCCGCCATAGCCGATCAGCATGGCGATGGCCGAGCCCATGAAGCGAAGCGCTTCCATGTAGAGCCTGGTCATGGCGCCGATCAGCCCGCCGACCAGCAGCTCCGAGATGATCATCGGCACCAGGACCTGCGGGCGCGGATCAACGAAGGGAAAGATCTTGTCCCACAGGAAGGCGAGCAGGCCGCCGGTGGCGGCGACAGCGACGAACAGCCTGACCTGCACCGGAACGCGGGCGCTGGACAGGCCCGGCATCAACATGAAGCAGGCGCCGATGCGGCAGAAAGCGAGAAACGCCGCGATGACGACGGCCTGCGAGAGAACGCTCACGATATGGTCCCGAGCACCCTGATCTCGACGCCCTTGGCGATTTCGACGTGGGAGAGCACCGGCAGCGTGGTGAACAGGCGCTCGATGATCATGCGCACATAGGGGCGCGCGTCGGGCGCGGTGACGAGGACGAAACGCTCGCCGGCTTCCAGATGTTTCTTGATCGCCTTGGTGGCGTCCTGGCCGAACTCCTCGAGCTGGCGCGGATCGATGTCGAACTCGCGCACCTCGCCCTTGGCGTCGCGCTTGAGGCTCTGGTGGAAGGCGAGGTCCCAGCGGTTGCCGAGGCGCAGCACCTTGAGCACGCCGCCTTCCGAGAGGTCGCCGCAGATCTGCTGGGCCATGCGGATGCGCACATGTTCGACGATCTGCTCGGTGCGGCGCACATGCGGTGCGATCTCGGCGATGGCCTCGATGATGAGATGCAGATTGCGGATCGAGACGCGTTCGGCAAGCAAAAGCTTCAGCACGGCCTGCAGGCCGGGATAGGAGATGTGGGTGGTGCAGATCTCGTCGGCGAGCTTGCGGTATTCCTGATCCTGGCGTTCGAGCAGCGCCTTCATGTCCTTGTAGGAGAGGAGCTGCGGCAGGTTGTTGCGGATGACTTCCGAGAGATGCGTGAGCAGCACCGACATGTTGTCGGCGAAGGTGAAGTTCTCGCGCTTCAGATCCTCGGCGAAGGTCTCCATGACGGAATAGGCGCGCATGCCGAAGGCGGGCTCGCGGATCTCCTCGCCGGGGATTTCGGGGATGTCGCGGTTGCCGAGCAGCACCATGATCTCGCCGACGCGCATCGAATATTCGGCGACCACGGTGCCGTGCACCTTGATCTGATAACTTTTCGGCGGGATGGCGAAGTCGTCGGCGACGCGGACTTCCGGCACGACGAAGCCGTATTGCTGGGCGAATTTCTTGCGCATCTTGGACATGCGGAAGACCAGTTCCTGGTGCGAGACCAGCAGCCGGGTCGAAAGCTGCTTGCCGATCAGGAGCTCGATCTCTGCGGTGGCGAGCGAGGCCTTGACCGAATTCTTTTCTTCCTCGGCCTTGGTCGCCTTCTCCTGGCTTTTCAGCGCCTCGGCCTCGGCGACGGCCCGGTTGTGGCGCATCGGAATGACATAGCCGAGGCCGGCCATGCCGGCGGCCAGCGCGAAGAACGGGAACAGTGGCAGGCCGGGCATCAGGCCGAGCAGCACCAGCAGTGCGGCCGCCACGTAGAGCGCGCGCGGATGGGCACCGAGCTGGCCGAACACGGCCTGGTTCGTCGAGCCGCGCGTGCCGCCCTTCGACACCAGCAGGCCGGCCGCCAGCGAGACGATCAGCGCCGGAATCTGGGTGACGAGACCGTCGCCGACAGACAGCTTGATGAACACGTCGGCGGCCTCGCCCATGCCCATGCCGTGCCTGATGTAGCCGATGGCGATGCCGCCGACGATGTTGATGGCGGTGATGATGAGGCCGGCGATGGCGTCGCCGCGCACGAATTTCGAGGCGCCGTCCATCGAGCCGAAGAAGGAGGATTCTTCTTCCAGTTCGCGGCGGCGCAGCTGTGCGGTCTTGTCGTCGATCATGCCGGCGGAGAGGTCGGCGTCGATCGACATCTGCTTGCCGGGGATGGCGTCGAGGGTGAAGCGCGCGCCGACCTCGGCGATACGGGTGGCGCCCTTGGTGATGACGATGAAGTTCACCACGATCAGGATCATGAAGACGATGAGGCCGATGACGAAGTCGCTGGCCATGACCAGCTTGGAGAAGCCGGCGATGACATAGCCGGCGGCGTGCGTGCCCTCATTGCCATGCGACAGGATCATGCGCGTGGTGGCGATGTTGAGCGACAGGCGCAGCATGGTGGCGATGAGCAGCACGGTGGGGAACGAGGAGAAATCGAGCGGCCGCTGGATCCACAGCGCCACCATCAGGATCAGCACCGAAAGCGCGATCGAGAAAGCCAGCCCGATGTCGATGAGAAAGGCCGGGATCGGCAGGAACAGCACGGCCAGGATGATGACGATGCCGAGCGCGAAGAAGATATCGCGGCCGTTCTTGGCCACCGCGCCGGGCTGGATGCTTTCGCTGATCGCCATTCTCGTCCTCGAACCACAGGGCTGCCGAGCATGCGACAGCCCGGCGAGGGTAGCTGGCCAAGCTTGCGCGAGGGTGGGAGAGTGGCCGGATCGACTCTCTCGCGAAGGACAATCCATGCTGCTGATCATCGGTACGATCCGCCTGCCGCCCAACAGGCTCGACGAGGCTAGGCCGGTAATGGAACGCATGGTTCGCGCCAGCCGCGCCGAGGACGGCTGCCTTGAATATTCCTATGCGCAGGATGTGCTTGATCCCGGCTTGATCCGGGTCACCGAGGCATGGCGCGACAGGCCGGCACTCGATGCGCATTTCCGCTCGCCGCACATCGCCGACTGGCGCGCGAGTTGGCCGGGCCTCGGCATCGGCGAGCGCAATCTCATGCTCTACGAGGCCGGCGAAGCCATGCCGACCTGAGCGGTCC
>NZ_JAPYKP010000197.1:0-7939 GCF_037179725.1 Mesorhizobium sp. Cs1321R2N1
AGATCGGGCACCTTGTCGGCGAGCTGGCGCAGGGTCGTGGCGGCATCGGCCCAGGTGCGCGCCAGATCCTGTTCGGCGCCGCCGCCCGGCAACGTCACATAATGGTTCGGCGTCGCCGCGGCCGCGATCTGGCGGCCTTTCGTGTCGAAGGCGATGGACTTGATGACGGAGGTGCCGGCATCGATGCCGATCAGTATGTCGCGCATCACGCGAGCTCCATGCCGTGCGAGATGGCCATCCCGCTCGCCTGGTCGAAGACGTGCAGGTTTTTCGGATCGATGCTGACATTGATGGGCGCGCCGAGGTCGAGCCGGGTGCGGTCATGCTCGACCAGCACCAGCGAGCCGCCGGCGAAATCGGCGGCGATGTGGGTCTGGTCGCCGAGCCATTGGTTGGCAGAGACCCTGGCCGGAACGCCTTCCTTCGAGCGCCGGACCGCGTAAGGCCTGATGCCGATGACCACCCGCTCGCGGCTGAGCAGTTGATCGCGCACCGGAGCGCTGAAGGCGTCCTTGTCATAGTCGAGCGACAGCCCATCGGGCAGCCGCAGATTGATGCGGCCGGCGGCGGTCCCGACAAAGGCCTCGAAGACGTTCATCGGCGGTTCGCCGACGAAGGTTCCGGTGAACAGGTTGGCCGGACGCTCCTTGAGCCGGTCCGGCGTGTCGAACTGCTGCAGCACGCCGCCTTCCATCACCGCGATGCGGTCGGCAAGCGCGTTGGCCTCGGTCTGATCGTGGGTGACCAGGATCGCGGTCAGGCCGCGCTCCTTGATGAAATGCTTGATGCGGCCGCGCAGCACCGCGCGAAGCTGCGGTTCGAGTTGCCCCATCGGCTCGTCGAGCAGATGCAGGTCGGCTTCCCGGATCAACGCCCGGCCAAGACTGGCGCGCTGCTGCTGACCACCCGAAATGGAGCTGGGATAGCGCTCCAATATGTCCTCGATCTCCAGCAGTTTGGCGATGCTGGCGACCTTGGCATCGACCTCGCTCCTGGGCAGCCGGGCGGCCTTGAGGGCAAAGGCCATATTCTCGCGCACGGTGAGCGGCGGATAGAGCGAGTAGCCCTCGAAGGCCATCGCCACATTGCGCCTGACCGGCGGCAAGGTCTGTACCTTGCGGCCGGCGACCGCGATCGTGCCGCGCGAGACCTCCTCGAAACCGGCGATCATGCGCAGCGTCGAGGTCTTGCCGCAGCCGGACGAACCGAGCAGCGCCACGATCTCGCCCTTGCCGATTTCCATCGTCAGGTTCTTGACGGCGTGAACGCCGCGGTCGATCGGGCCATAAAACTTGTCGACGCCGGAAATGGTAAGTGCGCTGGCGCTCATGCCGCTTCTCCGCTGCGCAGATTGACGATGTTCTTCGCGCCCATGCGCTCACCGCTCGCCCTGTCGAACAGCAAGGCGCTCTTGCCGTCGACGACGATATGGGCCTTGCCTTCGCTGCGGCCCGGCGTTCCGGCCGGACGCGAGACCAGGATTTCACGGCCGCGAACGGTGCGCACCAGGGTGACGATCTTTTCGTTGAGCGGCGTCTCGGCCTCGACCGTCACCGGAATGGCGCCGGGCCCGTTTTCGCCAACGAAATGCAGCGCCTCGGGCCTCAGCCCGATGATGCAGTCGCGACCGATGGCGGTCTCGGGAACATCGGCGAGATGGACCTGCACATTGGACAGGCCGACATAGCCTCCCCTGCCATCGCGCGCGGGCTTGACGTCGAGCAGATTGATGGTCGGGTCGCCGAACAGCCGCGCGATCTCGATGTTGGCCGGCTCGCGATAGATCTGCTCGGGCGTGCCGAGCTGCCTGATGACGCCTTGCGACATCACAGCGATACGGTCGCCGAGCGCCATGGCTTCCTTGTAATCCTGGGTCACGTAGACGACGGTGGCGCCGCGATCGGCAAGCAGCCTGGGTAGTTCCAGCCGCATCTCGAAACGCAGCTTGGCGTCGACGTTTCGCAAGGGATCGTCGAGCAGCAGCAGCGGCGGCGAACCGACCAAAGCGCGGGCAAGGGCCGTGCGTTGCTTCTGGCCGTTGGACAGCGCGCGTGGTTTGTGGCTCAGCACATGGCCGATCTTCAACAGTTTGGCGACGCTCTCGACGCCGGCCTTGATCGCGCTCTGCGACGAGCGCTTGGCCTCGAGCGGCGTCGCGATGTTGTCGAACGCGCTCATATGCGGAAACAGCGCGAAATTCTGGAACGCCATGCCGACGCCACGGAATTCCGCGTCGACATCGGTCATGTCCTCGCCGCCGATGAGGATCTTGCCTTCGTCCGGATCGATGACCCCGGCGACCAGGCGCAGCAGCACAGTCTTGCCGGCGCCCGAGGGTCCGAACAGGACCAGCGTTTCGCCATCCGCGACGGTCAGCGACAAATTGTCGAGGACGGTCTGGCTCTTATAGCGCTTGACGAGATTTCTGAGTTCGAGGCTGGCCATTTCTATCCTTTCACCGCGCCGAGCGACAGGCCTTCGACCAGATAGCGCTGTGCGTAAAGGGCGAGCGCCAGTGTCGGCGTGATCGACAAGACGATGGCCGCCGAAATCTGGCCGTACTGGATGCCGGATGAGGTGATGAAGGCGAGCGCGCCGACCGTCACCGGCTGCTTGTCGGCCGAAGCCAGCACCAGCGCGAAGACGAAATTGTTCCAGGCGAAGATGAAGGCGAGCAGGCCGGCCGCAGCAATGCCAGGGCCGGCGAGCGGCAGCGCGATCTTACGGAAGGTGGCGAACCAGGAATGGCCGCCAATGCGGTAGGCATACTCGATGTCAGCCGGGATATCCTCGAAATAGCCGCGCACGATCCACAGGATCAACGGCAGGCAGATCAGCTGGTAGACCCAGATCAGCCCGATATAGGTGTTGGCCAGGCCGAGCTTCTGGAAATAGAGGGTCAGCGGCAGCAGCACCAGAAGTGCCGGCGCAAACCTGAACGACAGCAGCGTGAATGCGATGTCCTCCGAGCCGCGGAATTTGTGGCGCGCGAAGGCGTAGGCGGCCGGCACGCCGAGCAGCAGCGAAACCGCCACCGAGGTCACCGACAGGAACACCGAATTCCAGAGATTGCGCATGAAGGCGATGTCGAGCGTGCCGGCGGCGGTCATCAGCTTGCCGGTGATCAGCGCGGTGTAATTGGCGAGCGTCGGTTCGAAGATGAGCTGCGGCGGGATGCGCAGGATGGTCTCGTTGGTCTGGAACGACATCATGAAGATCCAGACGATCGGGAACATGAAGAAGATCACCACCAGCGTCAGTGCTACGCCGCGCAGGATGCGTTCGAGAAGCGAGGTATGTTCCATCGCCGCCTCCTATGCCTGGCCGCGGGCGCGTTCGCGCAGCCTGAGCCAGTTCTTGATGAAGATGTTGGAGAGGAAATAGGTGATCGCCCACAGGATGATCATCAGCGCCGCCGAGCGGCCGACATTGGTCGACTGGAAGAAGTTGAGATAGGCCTCGACCTGGAAGACGGTCAGCGTGTCGCCCGGGCCGCCTTGCGTCATCGCGTAGATGATATCGAACTGCTGGATGGAATCGAGCAGGCGGAACAGCGTCGCCGTCAGGATGTAGGGTGTCAGCATCGGCAGGGTGATGCGGAAGAAGACGAAGCTCCTCGGCACCCCGTCGAGTGCCGCCGCCTCGAAGGGCTGCGTCGGCAGGCTGCGCAGGCCGGCGAGCAGCAGGATCATGATGAAGGGCGTGTAGACCCAGATGTCGACCAGCACGACGGTTAACAGCGCCGTCGACGGCGACGAGGCCCAGCGGAAATCCTGCAGCCCGATGAGGCTGGCGAGATAGCTCAGCACGCCGAAGCCGGGATTGGTCATCAGCTTCCACATCAGCGCTGCCAGCGCCGGCGCCGTCATCAGCGGCATCAGTAGCATGATCGAGATGAAGTTGTTCAGCGTCGAGCGCTTCTGCAGCAGCAGCGCGATGGCGAGGCCCAAGAGCAGTTCCAGCACGACGGTGGTGCCGGCATAGAGCAGCGAGACCTTCAGCGTGTTCCAGAATTTCGGATCGGTGAAGAAGGAGATGTAGTTGTCGCCCCAGTTGAACTGCCGCGCCCAGGGCTGGCTCAGCCGGTAGCGCTGGAACGAATAGACCACCGAGGTCAGGAACGGAATCAGGATGCCGATGCAGACCAGCAAGGCCGGCAGACTGAGCACATAGGGCAACACCCTTTTGCTGATCCTGAAGCCGGATGGCTTGAGCCTGTGCGATACCACCGCAGTCATCGAGCTGCTCCGTTGTTGCTGTCGCTTCGCCCCTGCCGGCCGCCCAAGGGAGCAAGGCGGCCGGTCGGGCGAAATAGCGGTCACCTTTCGGCACCGCATCGCAAACATGAAAAGGTATGACGAGGGCCGACCCGCCAAGCAGGCCGGCCCTCGTTGCGACTTAACCGAGACCGGCTTCCTTGAGCTGGCCGTTGATGCTCTCGGCCAGCTTGTCGAGGCCTTCGTCGACCGGCACTTCCTTGGACACCATCTTCTGCAGCGTCGCCGCCCATTCGGTGGTGAGATCGAAGAAAAGCGGCTGCGCCGTGAACTTGATCGAGGCGCCGGGTGCCGAGGCGTCGAACATCTCGACATAGCCCGGATAGCTCTTGTTCAGCTTCTCGCGGAAAGCTTCATCCTTCCAGACCGACTGCCGGACCGGGTTGACGAAATCCATCTTGGTGGCGCCGAACAGCGCATGCTCGGGTCCGGAGGCCCATTGCATGAAGTACCATGTGGCGTCCTTGTCCTTGGAGAAGTTGGACATCGACAGCGACCAGATCCAGATGTTCGGCGTTGGTGCCTTGGCCTCCGGATTCGCCTTGAAGGCGGCGAAGGCAAGCTTGCCGGCCATCTTGTTGTCGCCGCCATTCATGAAGTAGCCGAGGATATCGGCGTCGAAGATCATCGCCGAGGCGCCGGCGCCCAGATCGGTGCCCACCTGGTACCAGGTGTAGGTCGACCAGTCCTTCGGGCCGCTCTCCTGGATCATCTGCACCCACTGCTTGTGGAAAGCCTTGGACTGGGCGGTGTTCATGGCGGCCGACAATTTGCCGTCGGCCGACACATTCAGGTCCTTCTGGTCGAAATTGGCGTAAGCCGACAGGAATCCCGGATGGATGGTCGCCCAGGAGCGCGAGCCGCGCACACCAATGCCGTAGACGCCGCCGCCGACATCCTTGGTGAGCTTGGCGGCAGCGGCCACCATCTCGTCCATATTGCCGGGGACCTTGACGCCCGCCTTGTCGAACATCGCCTTGTTGTAGGTGATGTTGTTCTGCTCGAACCCCCACGGAATGCACCATTGCTTGGCATCTTCCGATCCCAGAGCTCCGCCCGGCTTGCCGTTCCAGGCGCAGGAATTCCTGACGCCTGGCAGGAAGTCGTCCCAGGCATAGTTCGGGTTGGTCTTGGCCGGATCCTTGATCCATTCGTTGAGGTCGGTGATCCAGCCGGCTGGGCCATAGGTCCAGGTCATGTACGCGCCGGTCATGAAGGCATCATATTCGGGCGAGCTCGCCGACAATGCGGCCGTCACCTTGTCGAAATAGACGTCTTCAGGGAATACGTCGTAGACGACGTTCATGCCGGTCAGTTTCTTGAAGTTCTCAAGATTGGCGATCATGGCGTCGGCGTATGGATGCTTGTTGAGCAAGAGCTTGATGGTCTTGCCCTTATGTGCCTGCCAGTCGAAGTCCGCGGCAAGCGCGCGGGTCTGGCCCAGGTTGAGCAGCGTGCCGGCGGTGCCGGCGGCGAGGCCCATCGCTCCAAGGCCCTTGATCAATCCGCGACGGTCGACTTGTCCGCGCAGGAAGGCGTCTATGAGGTCTTTCTCTTTCTCATGCATTTGGTCTTCTCCTCCACAGGGTAGTTTCAACTGAACCGTTGCCGGCTACCCGACCGGCGTCTCTTCCACGAGCGATCGCGCCGTCCGCTCGTCTGTTATCAGGCCTTTCAAATAGCGCCCCTCCAGCACCGACTTGATGGCGCGAACCTTGATCTTGCCACCGGCGACGGCGACGATCCGGCGGCTGGCGATATCCTCGCGCGCCAGTGCCAGCGCCCGGTTGGAAACGGTGGTCGCGACCGCCTTGCCGGCGTCGTCGAAGAAATGGCCGAGCAATTCGCCGACGCCGCCATTGCGGCGGATCTCCTCCATCTCGCCTTTCTCGATCATGCCGGTGGCAACCAGCGAAGCCTCGCGCTCGGCGGTACCGACGCCGGCCAACAGCAGGTCGGCGGATCTGGCGAGATCGAAGACCTCGCTGATGCCCTTCTGGCCCAGCAGCACGATGCGGTCCTCCGCCGTGTTGGCGAACATCGGCACCGGCATCACATAGGCTTCGGCTCCGGTGCGCTCGGCGAGACGGTGAATGACGTCATGCGGGTTGGCCGAGAACTTCCGTGTCAGGCCGCCGAGCAGCGAGACGAAACGGATCCGGTCGGTGGTGGTGCGCGGCAGGTACTCCACGCAAGCCGCGAGCGTGCGGCCATGGCCGACGCCGATCAGCGCCTGCTCGCCGCGTTCGATCTCGCGCTTGAGGAACTGCGCCCCGGCTATTCCGAGCGCCTTGAGCGGCAGATCCTCGGAATCGAAATCCGGGACCACCTCGCAATAATCGAGGCCGTAGCGGCGGGACAATTCGTCCTCGAGCTCGACGCATTCCGAGACTTCGCCGTCGATATAGACCTTCACCAGCCCTTCCTGGTTGGCCTTGGTGATGAGGCGGTGGGCCTTGAGGCTGGTCAGCCCCAGCCGCTTGGCGACCTCGGACTGGGTCAGGCCGCCGGCGTAATGAAGCCACGCGGCGCGCGCCGCCATGCTGGCATCATCGTCCCGCGAAAGGCCGTTTCCAAAACCAACCACGTTTCCGTCCCGGTGATATTTTTATCAGTTGCTGCAAAATTTTTCACATGCCGGAACCGAAGTCAAGCGCCACCTTTCGAATCGCGTGGCGGTTGGCCAGCGGGAACTTCGGGAGGGCGAAGAGGTTCTTACATCGACGGCCCGAAGTCGCGGCGCGCCGGCGAGCCGCAAGGAACATCGGGCGCCGAGCGGTGCCGAGAACCCCCGGGGAAGCAGGAGAGGCGGAGCGCCGGCGCCGCCCGACAGAACGATGTTCGAGCCGCTTTGCTGCGATATGCCGCTTCATCCGACGTGGCCCGATCTTGTCGCACGGCTGCTGCTTGTGGTGGTTGCAGGTTTCCTCATTGGCCTCAACAGGCAAGCGCGCGGCCACACCGCCGGGCTTCGGACGACCATCCTGGTCGGCCTTGCGGCCGCTGTTGCCATGATCCAGGCCAACTTGCTGCTTGATACGACGGGCAAGGGAATGGATTTCTTCGCCCGCATGGACGTGCTGCGTCTGCCGCTCGGCGTGCTGACCGGCGTCGGCTTCATCGGCGGCGGCGCCATCCTGCGGCGCGGCGACCTCGTGACCGGCGTCACCACCGCGGCCACCATGTGGATCATGACGATGATCGGGCTTGCCTTTGGCGGCGATCAGTTCGGTCTTGCGGCAATTGCAACCGTGCTGACGCTGCTGACGCTTCAGGTGTTGAAATGGGTGGACCTCAAGGTTCCGCGCGACCACCATGCGATCCTGTCGGTTTCCTGGCCAAAAAGTTCACCGCCCGACCTGCAGGAGATGGTGCGGCCGCTCGGTTATGGCGCACGCCTCGCCAGGATGGAGCATGACATCAGCCGCGACCGCTTCGTGTACTCGTTCAATCTCGAATGGAGACAGTCCGATGCGACCGAACCTTCAACGGAAATCCTGACGCTGGTCAGCCGCGAATGCGAGATCGAGCGATTTGATCTAGGGCGTAGTGACGATTTAACGGGTTGGGATTCCCAAGGAAGGGCAAATCAGATTCAACGCTGATTTTTGGAGGTCAGCGATGGACTGCGATGCGCTTCGAGAGGATCAGTGGGAACGGAT
>NZ_JAPYKP010000198.1:0-7799 GCF_037179725.1 Mesorhizobium sp. Cs1321R2N1
GGGCTGGGGCTCGACATCGACCAGGTCGATTTCAGGGCCGGCAGTTCCGACCTGCCCAATGCGGGCATCGCCGGCGGGTCGGGTCACACGGCGACGGCCGGCATGGCCATCCACAGTGCGGGTGCGGCCGTTATCGCCAGGCTTGCAGACCTCGCCACGGGCAACGAAGCCTCGCCGCTGTTCGGCGCCGGCAACGAAGGTGTCCTGGCGCGCGGCGGACGCCTCTACCGCCGCGATGACGAAAGCCGCGGCGAAAGCTATAGCGAGATCCTCGCCCGCGCGGGCCTTGCCGAGATCGAAGGCCATGGCAAGGGCGCTCCGGATCCGGCGTCGCAGGAGACCTACGCCAAGCACGCGCATGGCGCCGTGTTCGCCGAGGTGAAGGTCGACCCGGATTTAGGCCAGATCCGCGTCACCCGGCTGGTCGGCGCGTTCGCTGCCGGACGGGTCATCAATCCGCGGCTGGTGCGCAGCCAGTATTATGGCGGGATGATCTGGGGCGTTTCCTTCGCCCTGCATGAGGAAGCCGTCACCGACCGGCGCTCCGGCCGGATCCAGAATGCCAACCTCGCCGAATACCATGTCCCGGTGAATGCCGACGTGCCGTCGGTCGAGGCGCTGCTGGTTCACGAGGACGATCCTCACGTGAACGCACTCGGCATCAAGGGCGTCGGTGAAATCGGCATCACCGGCACGGCCGGCGCCGTGGCCAATGCGGTCTGGCATGCGACCGGCGTGCGCCCACGGCGCTTTCCGATCCGGATCGAGGACCTGCTGGGGTGAGGAGCGGTCCGTCCGAAGCAACGGTTGGACCGTCCCTACCCTAACTCCAATTCATTCCCCAAGCGTCAAGCAACTGGAGCCAGACGCCCATGACGAGCAAGACCACAATTCCTGTCCATCTCGATATCAACGGCCAGCATCACACGCTGGAACTCGAACCGCGTGTCACGCTGCTCGATGCCTTGCGTGACAGGCTCGGCCTGACCGGCACCAAGAAGGGCTGCGACCATGGCCAGTGCGGCGCCTGCACCGTCCATGTCGACGACGAGCGCGTGCTGGCCTGCCTGACATTGGCCGCACAGGCCGCGGGTCGCACCATCACCACCATAGAGGGGCTTGCACGGGAGGGCGAACTGCATCCCGTGCAGGCTGCCTTCCTCGAACAGGACGCCTTCCAGTGCGGCTATTGCACGCCAGGCCAGATCATGTCGGCGGTGGCCTGCATTCGGGAGGGCCATGCCGGCTCGGACGAGGAAATCCGCGAATACATGGCCGGCAATCTCTGCCGCTGCGGCGCTTATCCGCACATCGTCGCCGCCGTGCGCCAGGCAGCGCTGGAGGCCGCGTCATGAGGGATTTTTCCTATCTTCGCGCCACTTCGGTCGACGCCGCCCGCCAGGCGGCCGCGCTCCCCGGCGCCATGCTGCTCGCCGGCGGCACCACGCTGATCGACCTCGCCAAATGCGGCGTCGCCGAACCCGACACGCTGGTCGACATCACCCATCTCAAGGGGCTGGACCGGATCGAGATCGGCGAGCACAGCACCATCATCGGCGCGCTCGCCAGGATGGGCCATGTCGCCGACCACGACGACATCAAGAGCCGCTTCCCCGCCATCTCGGAGGCGCTATGGCAAGCGGCCTCGGCGCAGATCCGCAACATGGCGACCATAGGAGGCAATTTGATGCAGCGCACGCGCTGCCCCTATTTCCGCGATCCCTCGAACTTTTCGGCCTGCAACAAGCGTGTATCAGGCAGCGGATGTTCGGCGATCGGCGGCGTCACCAGGGGCCATGCCGTGCTCGGCACCAGCGACGCCTGCATCGCCATGTACCCAGGCGATCTCGCCACCGTGCTCGTCGCCTTCGACGCGACAGTCCGTCTCGGCGATCGGCGCATCCGGGTCGATGACTTCTTCCTGTTGCCCGGCACGACGCCGGACAGGGAACACGCGATCGAGCCGGGGGAGATGATCACCGCCATCGAAATCCCCTCCTCCGCAGCCGCTCGCCGTTCGACCTATCTGAAGATCCGCGACCGGCAATCCTACGAGTTCGCCGCGGCCAGTGCCGCCGTCGGGCTCGAACTGGAATCCGACGGACGCACCATCCGCGATCTGCGCGTGGCGCTCGGTGGTGTCGCCACCAAACCCTGGCGGGCGCGGGCCGTGGAAGCCGCGCTGAAAGGCAAGGTGCTCGAGCCGGAAGCTGTTCGCGCCGCCAGCCTGCTCGCCGTCGAAGGCGCCGTCGACCAAGGCGCCAACCACTACAAGATCGAGCTCGCGCCGCGCGTCGTCGCACGGGCTATTCTCAAGATGGGAGAAACGGCATGACCGTTCACAACATCAGACATGGCGATGCGTTCGACGGCGGCGCGGACGCGGTCGGCGGCCGGCTGTCGCGCGTCGACGGTCCGGCCAAGATCACGGGTGCCGCCAAATACGCCGTCGAGCAGCAGCTCAAAGGCCTCGCCTACGCCGCACTGGTCGAAAGTACCATCGCATCCGGCAAGGTGCGCGCCATCGACAGCAAGGCGGCCGAGGCAGCACCGGGCGTACTCAAGGTGCTGACCCCGGACACCATCATCAGCCTGAGAAGCGCCTCGGACTGGTTCGGCACCCCGCCGCCCGACAAACCCTATTGCCCGCTGGCGCGCGACATCACCTTCTCGGGCCAGCACGTCGCCGCCGTCGTCGCCGAGACTTTCGAGCAGGCGGTCGCCGCGGCGGCGCTGGTCAAGGTCAGCTATGACGAGACGCCGGCAATCGTCGACCTCAGCGACGGCAAGGCCGGCGACGGCATTCCGATCGATGCCATGACCAAGGAATGGGGCGACGCGTCCGCCGCCTTCGCCTCCGCCCCGGTGCGCATCTGCGCGGCCTATAACACGCCGCGCGAATACCAGGCGCCGATGGAGCCGCATGGCCTGATCGCCCGCTGGGAGGGTGACCACCTCACCGTGTGGGAGCCGAGCCAATGGCTGGACGGCATGGCGCGCACCTATGCCGAATGGTTCGCCGTGCCGTTCGAGAATGTGCGGCTGGTTTCGCCCTATATCGGTGGCGGCTTCGGTTCCAAGGCACTGGCGCTCAGCCATGGCGCGATTGCCGCGAGTGCCGCGAAAATGCTCGGCCGGCCGGTGCGGCTGGTGATGACGCGGCCGCAGACCTTCACCAGCTATGGCGGCCGCGCCGCGACCCGCCAGACGGTGACGATCGGCGCCGACCGTGACGGCATGATACAGTCGATCGTGCATCGCGGCGTCAACGAAACGTCCATCGACGGCATGTGGGTCGAGCCGCTGGGTTCGGTCACCTCGATCATGTACGCGACGCCGAACTTCTCGTCGAAACAGAATGTCGTGCGGGTGAATTCGGTGATGCCGGGCGCCATGCGCGCGCCGGGTGAAAACCCATCGGCCTTCGGCATCGAAAGCGCCATCGACGAGCTGGCCTACGAGGTCGGCATCGATCCGCTGGAGATCCGGCTGAAGAACTACGCCGAACAGGACCCGCACGCGAAAAAAGCCTGGTCGACCAGACAGTTGCGCGAAGCTTTTGCAGGAGGTGCCGAACGCTTCGGATGGGCCAGGCGCACAGCCGAACCGCGCTCCATGCGCGATGGCAACCGGCTGATCGGCTGGGGCGTCGCCGCCGGCACCTATCCGGTGCGGCGCGCCTATGGCGAAGCGATGGTGCGCATTCTGGCCGACGGCTCGGTCGAGGTCGAGAGCTCCTCGATCGACATGGGCCAGGGCACCTACACAATCCTGGCGCAGACCGCCGCCGAAACGGTTGGCGTGAGCGCAGACGACGTCGTGGTGAAGCTCGGCGATTCCCGGTTTCCCCGCGCCGGCGTCACCGGCGGCTCACGGCTGGCCGGCGTGATGACGGGCGCGGTCTACAAGGCGGCGAGCTCGGCGCTCGACCAGCTGATCGGCTTGGCCATCAGCGATCCGCGCTCGCCCTTTCACACGCTGCAGGCCAACACTTTGGTCGTCGCCAATGGCCGCATCGGCTCGCCTCGCGGCGATGGTCCCGATGTCTCGATCGCCGAACTGCTCAAAAGCATCGGCCGCGACCGCATCGAGGCGACCGGCGACACCATGCCGGCCAATTCGACGGCAGAGGATCGCTACAAGAACTACACCACCATCGCCATGGCGCTGCCGCACACCGAGGGCGACTATTCCCGCCATTCCTGGTGCGCGCATTTCGTCGAGGTGCGCGTCGACGAGGATTTCGGCACGGTGCGCGTATCGCGCGTGGTGTCGGCGCTGGATTCGGGCCGGCTCTACAATTCGAAGCTGGCCGAAAGCCAGTGGAAAGGCGGCATCATCATGGGTATCGGTCAGGCGCTGCTCGAAGAAGGCATCGTCGACCGCCGCCACGGCCGCATCGTCAACAACAACCTCGCCGATTATCTCGTCCCGACCAACGCCGACGTCCCCGACATCGAGGTGATCTCGGTCGGCATCCCCGACCTGCACTCCTCCGTGCTCGGCGGCAAGGGTGTCGGCGAACTGGCGATCGTCGGCATGGCGCCGGCGATCGCAAATGCGGTGTTCCACGCAACGGGAAAGCGCGTGCGGGATTTGCCGATCACGCTGGAAAAGCTGATCTGAGGAGGAGGCGAGTAACCTCCCCGCTCGAGGGGGAAATCGGCTGCTTCACCACTCCAGCCCGAACACCAGCTTGCCGAAATGCAGGCCGCCGGCGGCCATGTGGGTGTAGGCTTCGCTCGCTTGATCAGGTGAAAACACCTTGTCGACAACCGGTTCGATCCTGGCTGCGCCGATGGCGCGGGCGGCGTCGAGAAGATCGGATACGGATCCGGTGTTGTTGCCGACCACCTTCAGCGCCTTGATGATGACCGGCAGCAGATTGATCGTGGCTTCCGCACCGGTGACGAAGCCGATGGTGAACAGCGTGCCGCCAGGCGCGGTGGCGTTGACGGCACGGGCGAAGGTGGCCGTGCCGCCGGTCTCGACTATGAGGTCGGCGCCGAGGCCGCCGGTCAGCTCCAGCACCTTGCCGTCCCAGTCGGGCGTCGCGCGGTAATTGATGAGATGATCGGCGCCGAGCGCCTTCGCCCGCTCCAGCTTTTCGTCCGACGACGAGGTGATGATGACGGTGGCGCCGGCGGCTTTCGCGAGCTGCAGGGTGAAGATCGAGACGCCGCCCGTGCCAAGCAGCACGACGACCGAGCCCGGCCCGACATTGGCGGCGCGGATGGCCTTCCAGGCGGTGGTGCCGGCGATCGGCAGGGTCGACGCCGCCTCGAAGGAGAGATGCGCCGGGACTGCCACCAGCGAATTGGCCGGCAGCGCCACATATTCGGCCAGCGACCCCGGCATCGAGACGCCGCGCATCTGCGTCATCTCGTAGGGCCGCGGCGGTCCACCGATCCAGCGCGGCTTGGCATGCGCGATGACGCGATCGCCAATGGCGAATCTGGTAACGCCCTCGCCCAGCGCGACGATCTCGCCGGCGCTGTCGGCGACGGGGATGAGCGGGAAACTCGGTCCGGGATAATTGCCGCTCGCCACCGCCACATCGACGAAATTGAGGCTCGCCGCACGCTGGCGGATCAGCACCTCGCCGCGCTGCGGTTCGGGGGTTGCAACGGTGGCGGCGCGGAAGGCGTCCAGCCTGGGCTGGCTGAGTTCGATGGCTTTCATGGTTTCACTCCGGTGGGACGATTTGTTCGATTGAGTGAACCTATTTGCTGCGCTATCTCCGGATAATCCTTGTTCTTTGCAATTGAGAACTGTGAATGATGCAGCAATCTCACGAACCCGCTGCCCTTGCCGAGATGGCCGCGTTCGCCGCTATCGCCGAGGCGCGCTCCTTCACCCGGGCGGCGGCACGTGTCGGGCGCGACGCGACCATCCTGTCGCGGCGCCTGCAATCGCTGGAGGCGCGGCTTGGGGTGAGGTTGCTCTCGCGCACGACGCGCAGCGTGTCGCTGACCGAAGCGGGTGCCGAATTCCTGGTGCGTGTGCGCGCCATCCTCGCATCCGTCGACGAGGCCGAGGCCGTCGCGTCCGCGCATGCCGGGGGCGGCCCGCGCGGCGTGCTCAGGCTGGCGCTGCCCGGCACGTTCGGGCGCATGTGGATCGGGCCGCTGCTGCCTCAATTCCTTGCCGAATTTCCCGATGTCCGCATCGAGGCCGAATTCTCCAACCGCTTCACCGATCTGGTCGCCGAGAACTTCGATGTCGCCGTGCGGCTGGGCAGCCTGGAGGATTCGCGCCTGGTGGCACGCAAGGTGCCAACGCGACGCCGGCTGCTCTGCGCCGCTCCATCCTATCTCGCCCGCAGGGGCAGGCCGGAGACGCCCCAGGCGCTGCTCGACCACGCCTGCCTGGGCTTCTCGGGCTTCCAGACCTTTCCAGCCTGGGAGATGACCGACCGCGAGGGTCGGCGCGCACGCATCGAGGTTTCGGGGCCGTTGGTCACCGACGATGCCGAAGTGCTGGTCGACGCCGCCGTGCAAGGCGTCGGCTTGATGATGAGCACCGACTGGCTGGTCGGCCGCGAGCTTGCCGACGGACGGCTGGTGCCCGTGCTGGAGGAGTGGACGCTGGCGGACGAAGGCGCGGTCTACGTCGTCACGCCCTCGGCCAAGGGAAAAGCCGCCAAGACCCGCGCCTTCACAGACTGGATCGGCAAGCGCTTCGCGCCGGAGCCGCCCTGGCGGCGGTGAAGGTTGAAGCTATGTGGCTGGCGAAGACGGAGATACAGCCAATCTCCTCCCTCGTGGGGGAGATTGGCAGTTCCGCCGATGCCCTTTCCCTCACTTCCCGTGCCTCAGGAATTGGCTGAGCAAGTCCACCGGCAGCGGGAACACCACCGTGGATGAGCGCTCGCCGGCGATGTCGTGCAAGGCCTCGAAATAGCGCAGTTGCATGGCCTGCGGCTCGGCGGCCAGCATGCGGCCCGCCTCGACCAGTTTCGCCGCCGCCTGCTGCTCGCCTTCGGCATTGATCACCTTGGCGCGCCGCAGCCGCTCGGCCTCGGCCTGTTTGGCGATGGCGCGGACCATGTTCTCGTTGAGGTCGACATGCTTGATCTCGACATTGGACACCTTGATGCCCCACGCATCGGTGCGCTGGTCGAGGATTTCCTGGACGTCGCTGTTGAGCTTGTCGCGCTCGGCCAGCATCTCGTCGAGCTCGTGCTTGCCGAGCACCGATCGCAGCGTGGTCTGCGCCAGCTGGTTGGTGGCGGCCATGTAGTCCTCGACCTGGATGACCGCCCGCTCGGCGTCGACGATGCGGAAATAAAGCACGGCATTGACCTTCACCGAGACGTTGTCGCGCGAAATCACGTCCTGCGGCGGCACGTCCTGCACCACCACGCGCAGGTCGACCTTCACCATCTGCTGGACGAAGGGGATCAGAATGATGAGGCCGGGTCCCCTGACCCCGGTGAAGCGGCCGAGCGTGAAGACAACGCCGCGCTGATATTCCCTGAGGATGCGGATAGCCGCGGACAGGAACATGACCACAAGAAGCGCAAGTACCAGGTAGGCCACATAACCGATGTTCATTGCCTTGCTCCATTCCTTCCCGCGTCGCGCCGTCGCACGGTCAGCACGAGGTCGGCGATCTCGGTCACCTCGACGCTGTCGCCGGCCGCGACGGGTTCATCGGCCCTGGCCCGCCAGCGCTCACCCAAGGCGAGCACATGACCCTCGCCGCCCTGCCAGTCGAGGATCTCGGCCGGCTGGCCGCGCATTGCTTCGCCGCCGACGCGCGGCGGCTTCCGGCGCGCCGCCCAGAGATAGGTGCCG
>NZ_JAPYKP010000199.1:0-7734 GCF_037179725.1 Mesorhizobium sp. Cs1321R2N1
CGCAGCAGCGTGACCGGCTGTCCGGCGTAACCCGCGATGGCGCGGATGACGTTTTCGCCGACGCCGGCATAAGGCGACGGCGCGATGCCGCCCCTGATCTTGTCGACCCGCGCCATGCCGAATGAGAGCCGGCGCACCACCGCAGCGGTGAGCACCGGACAGCACGAACAGCCCTGCCCGTCTGGCGACCGCGTCGAAGGCCGGCATGCCGGCGACGAAGTCTGACCCGTCGGCGAGATCGAAATAATTGACGCCTTGTTCGATACAGGCCTCGACCAGCCGGTAGCAGCCCTCGCCATAGGCCTGGAACGGGCCGCTGGCGTCGACCAGCGTGTCGGGGCGCAGCGACGCCAGTTGCGCGGCGGGGTCGCCATCGCGATCGAACACGGCCGGCATCAAGCGCGCGGCGACTGATCCGCGGTGTCCGCACCAGGCCGCGGCCTTCCCCAGCGAACGGCCGGCGACCATGATGGTCAGCCGGGGCTCATTCTCCAGGAGCTGGACGATGCGGCCGCCGAAGGTGCCATAGCCGCCGACGATGAGAAGCTTCATGCGCTTGCCCCCAAGCCAGTCTTACAGCTTCTGATTTCATGCATGTCGTTGTCCCGGAACCGAAGACGCTTCCGGGCGACATGCATTAGCCGATCAACCGCCCGCGCAGTTCGGCCGGCGGGACGTCGCAACTGTCCTTCCTGCCGAACAGGGCATAGCGATTCCTGGCGATGCGATCGTAGAGCCAGTCGCGCAGCTGGCGCGGCAACAGCAACAAAGCCCTGGCCGCTCGCCAAGGCCAGCCAAGCTCGGCCATCACGGCGACAAAACTATCGAGACGGGTGAAGAGAACGCCGCCGACAAGGACGAGATCGGTTTCGTAGCTGTTGGTCGTCAGGTTGTATTTGCGGAACAATGCCTCGCCGAGCGGCGATTGCGCGGTGGCGAAACGGAAGCGCGCCTTGCGGTCGAGGCGCACCACCACGCGCACGAAGCCCGAGCAGAACACGCAGGCGCCGTCGAAGACGATCAGCGGATGGCTTGCATCAAAGGCTAGGGAAGGCGGCTTGGGACGGTCGGTCACGCTGGCCTCGGCTGCTTATGTCCCCAGGACACTAAGCCAGCCGATGGCGGCCTCAAAGACGCGGCGATGTCGCACGCCGTCTGTCGGCGAAAGTCGGGCGATAGGCGGTGGCGCGGGTCTCATTGCCCGGCCTGCAGATGCGGCTGTTGTGGCGGCTTTCGAAGGTCATGGTCAGTGCGCGCCCAGCGACGTGCCGCGACGGGCGCAGGCCGGACCGGGGCCGCGCATGTAGTAGCGCTCGGGCCGATAGGTCGGCGCGACGAATTCGCGGATGGCGGCGACATAGCCGATGAGGTGCGTGAGGAAGTTCATTTTACCTGGTCCCTGTCCCGATTTTCGGATGTCCCTTCCGAATTGCGAGAACGATAGCATCGAGGCGTGAATACTCAGTGAACGTGATGTTAATTTCTGGTCGAAAACCCGTCGCTTCGTGGCCGGAATGCGGCTGACTCGGGGTGTTTCGGTGCCTTTTGTCGCCATTTCGTCCGGTGTGACTTTTGCATCACATATGTTTCGTTTGAATGTCGCCTTGGCGCGCTTGTGTTTCAGCTTTCGTGCCGCCCTTGGAATTTCCTTGCCGGTTGGCCGGCAGGCCCGGAACCGCCCCGTGCAGCGGACGTTGGGATCACAGGACCGGCATTGCCGGCTCAGAGGCATTGCCACTGGCAAGCCGCAACTCTCGACACAAGCAAGAGCAATGGAAAGGCTGAAATCATGGGTTTCTTTTCGAAGGACATCAAAACGCTGGACGATCTCTTCGTGCACACGCTGCGCGACATCTATTATGCGGAGAAGCAGATCGAGAAGGCGCTGCCGAAGATGGTCGACAAGGCAACCGATCCGCAATTGAAGGCCGGCTTCGAAAAACACCTCGAACAAACCAAGGGCCATATCGAACGCGTCGAAGAGGTGTTCGAGCTGCATGGCGTAAAGGCCAAGCAGGTGAGCTGCCCGGCCATCGACGGCATTCTCGAGGAGGCCGACGATGTCAGTGGCGATGTCGACGACAAGGATGTTCTCGACGCCGCGCTGATCGCCTCCGCGCAGGCCGTCGAGCACTATGAGATGACCCGCTACGGCACCCTGATCGCCTGGGCCAAGCAGCTCGGCCGCAGCGACTGCGCCAATGTGCTGGCCAAGAACCTTAGGGAAGAGCAGGCGACGGATCGCAAGCTGACCGAAATCGCGGAAAGCAAGATCAACCTGCAAGCCGCCGAATAGGGGCTGACAGCCGGGGCCGGCGGCAACCGCGCCGGCTCCAGCCGGTTGGAACCCATCGGGGTGGTCGTCCGTTGCAGCTGATCTTGGTCAAGGGAAATCATCATGGCGCCGCGCCCGGCCTGGAAAGGCTATCTGAAGCTCTCGCTGGTCACCTGCGCCATCGAACTGACCAATGTCGTCACCCATGCCGATAAGGTCTCGTTCCACATCCTGAACCGCAAGACCGGCAACACGGTGAAGCGTATCTATGTCGACGCCGAGACCGGCAAGCCGATCGAGGAGGGCGACGAGATCAAGGGGTACGAGATCGACAAGGGCGATTTCGTCCATATAGAGGAGGACGAGATCGAGGCGGTGCAGATCGAAACCTCGCACACGATGAGCCTCGACGGCTTCGTCGACAAATCCTCGATCCGGCAGATCTATCTCGACACGCCCTACTATGTCGCGCCGGCCGACAAGGTTTCGGAAGATGCCTTCGCCGTCATCCGCGACGCCATGGCGGGCAAGAAGATGGCCGGGCTGGCGCGCATCGTTCTCTACCGCCGTGAGCGCCCGGTGGTCATCGAGCCGCTCGGCAAGGGCATGGTGCTGACCACGCTGCGCTACGACAATACGGTGCGCCAGCCGGAGACCGTCTTCGGCGACATCGAGGCGGTGAAGACCGATCAGGAGATGACCGACCTTGCCGAGCTCATCATCGACAAGAAGAAGACGAAATTCGATCCTTCGAAGTTCGACGACAAATATGAGGAAGCCCTGCTCGAACTGATCCGCGCCAAGAAGGCGGGGCACAAGGCGCCGAAAGCCAAGGCGGCGCCCAAACCCTCCAATGTCGTCAACCTGTTCGACGCGCTGAAGAAGAGCCTGTCGCCGGATTCAGGACCAACGAAGCCATCCTCGGCGAAGGCCAAGCCGGCGGCCAAACGCGCCAAGGCGAAAAGCGCTGCGCCGAAGCGCAAATCGGCCTGAGGATACGAGATGGCCAGCAGCCTCGAACAGTACCATTCGAAGCGCGACTTCAAGAAGACGGCCGAGCCGGCCGGCAAGGTTGCGCGCGGGAAGAAGCACGGCGGCATCTTCGTCATCCAGAAGCATGCCGCCACAAGGCTGCATTACGATTTTCGCCTCGAGCATGACGGCGTGCTGTGGAGCTGGGCGGTGACGCGCGGTCCCAGCCTCGACCCCCACGAAAAGCGGCTGGCCGTGCATGTCGAGGACCACCCCATCGACTATGCCGGCTTCGAAGGCACCATCCCCAAGGGCGAATATGGCGGCGGCTCGGTCCTCGTCTGGGACGAGGGCACCTGGACTCCGGAGGGCGATCCGGCCCAGGCGATGAAAAAGGGCCATATCAATTTCGAGCTCGATGGCCATAAGCTGCGTGGCAAATGGCATCTGGTGCGGCTGCGGCCGCGCCCGGGCGAGAAACGAGACAACTGGCTGCTGATCAAGTCCGACGATGCCGCCGCACGCCCCGGCGAGGACATTCTGAAGGACGAGCCGAAGTCGGTGAAATCAGGCCTGACGATCGAGGAGGTCGGCGAAGGCAAAGCGGCCAAGGGCGAGAAACCGAAGGTCTGGCACTCGAACAAGCCGGCCGCCAGCAAGGCGAAAGGCACGGCCAGGAAACTCGACTTCATCGAGCCGCAGCTGGCCACGCTGGAGCGGGACGCGCCGCCCGGCCAAGACTGGCTGCATGAGGTGAAGTTCGACGGTTATCGCATGCAGGCGCAGATCGCCGGCACCGAGGTGCGGCTCTTGACCCGCACCGGCCTCGACTGGACGGAAAAATTCGGCGGCGACATCGCGGCTGAACTCGCCAGGCTGAAATGCGGCGATGCCATCATCGACGGCGAGATTGTCGTGCTGGCCGACAGCGGCGTGTCGTCCTTCGCGCTGCTGCAGCAGGATTTGTCGGCGAAGCGGACAAACCGCTTCCTCTACTATGTCTTCGACCTGATGCGGCTCGACGGCAAGGATTTGCGCCGTGAACCCCTGGTCGAGCGCAAGCACGCCTTGCAGGACCTGCTCGGCGAGCAGACCGACAACGCGGCGGTGCGTTTCTCCGACCATTTTACCGAACCCGGCAAGATCATGCTGGAACATGCCTGTCGCATGGGGCTGGAAGGCGTCGTCTCGAAACGCGCCGATGCGCCCTACCGCGGCGGACGCGGTCCGACATGGGTCAAATCGAAATGCACGGCGCGGCAGGAATTCGTCATCGGCGGCTATCTGCCGTCGGACAAGACCGGACGCGGCCTGCGCTCGCTGCTACTCGGCTATTTCGAGGACGGCAGCCTGCACTATGCCGGCCGTGTCGGCACCGGCTTCTCCACCAAGGGCGCCAACGACCTGAAGAAGAAGCTCGATGCGCTGAAGACAGACGCCTCGCCCTTCGATGCGGCCGTGCCGAAGGGCAAGGGCCTGGTCTGGGTCAAGCCGGAGCTGGTCGGCGAAGTGGAATTTCGCAGCTGGACGTCGGACCGTATAATACGCCATGCTTCGTTCCAAGGGCTGCGCGAGGACAAGCCGGCGGAGGAAGTCGTGCAGGAAAAGCCGAAGCCAGCGACAGATAAGGCAGCGACAGGCAAGGGCCCAGCCAAGGCCAAGCCGGCGGCAAACGCCAATACGGCAGGGACGGCGGCGAAAACCACCGTGAAGCTGTCCCACCCGGACAAGCTTCTGTGGCCCGACGAAAAGATCTCGAAGCGGGCCCTGCTCGATCATTACGCGCTGGTATGGCCGCGCATGAAGCAGTTCGTGGTCGAGCGCCCGCTCAGCCTGGTCAGGGCGCCGGATGGCGTCGGCGGCCAGCGCTTCTTCCAGAAGCATGCCTCGGCCGGCATGCATGCGAAGATCGAGAAGACCAGGGATCCCACGGATGGCGAGGAAATCCTGTTCATCCGCGATTTCGACGGCATCGCGGCGCTGGTCCAGCTCGGCGTGGTCGAGATCCACATCTGGGGCTGCACGATCGACAAGCTTGAACAGCCGGACCAGATCGTCTTCGACCTCGACCCCGACGAAGGCGTCGATGTGAAAGCGGTTCGCGAGGCGGCGCTCGACATCAGAGGCAAGCTCGACGAGCTGTCGCTGCCCAATTTCGTCAAGACATCGGGCGGCAAGGGCTTTCATGTCGTCGTGCCGCTGAAACCGTCGGCGGATTGGGCCGAGGTCAAAGGCTTCGCCCATGATTTCGCCAGGGCGCTTGAGCAAGGCGCGCCGGACCGCTACACGGCGACGCTGTCGAAGAAGGCGCGCACCGGAAGGATCTTCGTCGACTATCTGCGCAACGGCAGCGGCGCGACCACCGTCGCACCATACTCGTCGCGGGCCAAGAAGGGCGCGACGGTGTCGATGCCGGTGACCTGGGCCGAGATCGAGGCCGGCCTGCCGCCAAACGCCTTCCCGATCGGCGACAAGACGACGCTGAAACGGCTTTCGGAAGCCGATCCGTGGGCGGATTTCTTCAAGAAGGGCAAGGTGTTGAAGCGGGGCTAACTCGACTTTCGACGCCGTGGGGCACCACCCCCCTCTGCCCCGCCGAGGTCTCCGCAATCCATCACGCCAAAAACACCCTCTCGAACGCCTGCTTGCCCGGCGGCGAAAACACCACGGCGCGGCTGTCCTTCTCGCGGCGCGCCCATTTCTCGGCAAGGATCTTGTCGAGGATGGCGGCGCCCAGCGTCCCGGCGAGGTGCGAGCGCCGCACGCTCCAGTCGAGGCAGGCCCGGCACACCGGCCGCCGCGGCTTGGTGTAGACATCGATGCCTATCGCCGCGAAGTGCGATGCGGCGGAGGGCCCGAGCCTGATCTCCTTGTCGTCACGGACCAGGATGTTTTTCTCGACAAGGCGATCCAGCATCGCAACGGCCTGCTCGCCGGCAAGGTGATCGTAGCAGACGCGCGCGATGCGCATCGCGCCGTCGCGAGGGCCCGGCCGCACGCGCTTGGGGCCAACGGCTTCGGCCACGCCGGTGATGGCTTCGATCATGCCGGCCACTTGCGGGCCGGCCAGCCCGTAATAACGATGCCGGCCCTGGCTGGCCAAGGTCAGCAACCCGCCCTCCATCAGTTTGGACAGATGCGAGGAGGCGGTCGGCAGCGACACGCCGGCCTCCAGCGCCAGTTCGCTCGCCGTCAATGCCGTGCCGCCCATCAGGGCGTTCAGCATGTTGGCGCGGGCCGGATCGCCGACCAGGCTGGCGATGCGGGCAATATCGGGTCCTTCACGCATGGTTTGATCCTCATCGAAGCATTCTTGTCAGGTAAACATTATTCTCCGACCAGATCAAGGATACGACGATGGCCGCACGAACCGCTTTCACCCCCGCACCGTTGCCCCGGCGCCGATCGTTCCCGTTCATCAGCTGGGTCCGCTCGCGGCTGCCGGCCCGCTGGTATGACCGCCATTTGGAGCGCCGCGACCTCCGCGAGATCGACGACCATCTGCTGCGCGACCTTGGCCTGACACGGGAAGATGTGCGCCGCGAATGCGCGAAGTCCTTCTGGCAGGCTTGAGGCCAGGACATTTGCCTAGCAGATCGGACGATACAACGGTTCGACGCCGCTCGAACCATCGACGCGAAAACACTCTTCGAGGAGAGACCGAGATGACCATCACCTGCTTCATCCGGTATGAGATCGACCCGTTCGGCAAGGCCGCCTTCGAGGAGTATGCCCGCAACTGGGGCCAGGCCATTCCGCGCTGCGGCGCCGATCTGATCGGTTATTTCGCGCCGCATGAGGGTTCGGCCACGACGGCCTATGCCGCCTACAACATCGAGAATCTGGCCGCCTACGAAGCCTATCGGGCCCGGCTTGCCGCCGACCCCGCCGGCAAGGCAAACTACGAGTTCGCCCGCCGTGAACGCTTCATCCTCAGGGAGGACCGCATGTTCCTGAAACTGGCTTCCGGCCCGCACGCGCCACTGGTGAAGCTATGATCGCCGTCATCTTCGAGGTGCAGCCCGCACAGGGCCGGCGCGAGGCTTATCTGAGCATCGCCGCCGAGTTGCGGCCGCTGCTCGACGGCATCGATGGGTTCATCTCCATCGAGCGCTTCCAGAGCCTGGCCGACCCGAACCGGATCCTGTCGCTGTCGTTCTGGCGTGACGAGGAGGCGGTCAAGGCCTGGCGCAATACCGAAGAACACCGACAGGCGCAGAAGGCAGGGCGGGGCGGCATCTTTGCCGGCTATAGATTGCGGATCGCGCATGTGGTGCGGGATTATGGGCTGACGGAAAGAGACGAGGCGCCGGCGGACAGCCGGGCGGTGAATGGGTGAGAGATTAGCGCGACGCTTTTCCCTTCTCCCCTTGTGGGCCTGTTGCGCAATATTGCGGGAGGCGTGTTGTGAGGATTGAGGGCGGCCATTTTCGTTGCTTTGGAGGCTTTTCGGGGTTTGGGAGCCGCGCCTTTGCGGCGTTTGGCGG
>NZ_JAPYKP010000200.1:0-7732 GCF_037179725.1 Mesorhizobium sp. Cs1321R2N1
AGCACGTCTGCGGCCCGTTCCGGCTGGTCGGGCAGGGCACGGGGTTCGATGCGCTTCATGCCGTCTTCGCACGCGGCGGTCGCCGCGCCGATCGCCGCCTGCAGCCCGGCGCCTTCGTGCAAATCATGCTGGCGCGCGATCAGCCTGTCGCGCACGGCATCGAGCCCGCCATCGGCGCTCTCCTTCGCGAAACGCGCCGCCAGCCGGTCGATGGTCTCGATCAGCGCCGTCGCCTCACGCGGGCCGGCTAGCAGCGCCGCCACGTTGCGGTAGCATTGATTCTCGGTCGTGCAGAATGTTTCGTCGCCGGAACGAACGAGGCGCAGCAAGGCACGCGCGCTCTTCAGCCGCTTGCGGCATTTGTGCAGCCCCTGTTCCGGCCGTGTGCGCGCCGCATCCAGATGCAGCAGGGCCTTGCCGATTTCCTCGGCAAGGATGCGTCTGACCTCGCCGGTCAGCGGCATGCGCGGGTCTATGCGAAAGCTCATGCGGCGATCTCCGGTATCCCCCCGAGGGCGAGCGACGCGTTGTAGAACTTCTGATCGCCGGTGACTTCATGGCCGAGCCAGTCCGGCAGCATTTCATCCGGAACGTCTTCCGGAGTCTCGAGTTCGGCCACCACAAGTCCCGCCAGTGCACCGCCGAAGACATCGACTTCATAGAGATAGCCGCGATGCCTAACATGGTGACGTGTCTTCTCGATGACACGTCCGATGGCGAAGTCCAACATCTCCACCGCCTCCGCGAGCGGGATCGGATATTCGAATTCGTCGCGCTCGCGCGCGCTGCTGCCGAATTTGAGCGTCAGCTTGGCCGAGGCTCCGTCGCTGATGCGGATGCGGACGGTTCGTCCGGGTGCCATGGCGAGATAGAACTGGAGAATGCGGATATCCGCTTCCACCAGATCCCGCCATGCGGTGCTGGAGACCAGGAATTTACGCTCGACTTCCTTGCCCATGGCCGCGCACTAAAGCGTTTGCCGCGCGCGATGGCAAGACGGAGCCGCGCGGAACTTGACTTTAATCAATCGATTGATTAAAGTCTTCGAGATGATCAAATCGCCAGATGCCAAGACGCCCCGCCGCGAGACATCCCCGGCAGAGCTGACGCGCGCCGCGCTCGTCCGGGCGGCGCTGAAACTGTTCGGGCGGCAAGGCTTCGACGGCACCTCGACGCGCGAGATCGCGGCCGAGGCGGGGGCCAATATCGGCTCGATCGCCTATCATTTCGGCGGCAAGGAAGGTCTTCGCGCCGCTGCCGCCGACTTTATCGTCGAGACCATTCAGGCCGTCGCCGGTCAGGCGCTCAATGAACAGGTCGCGACGGCTGGCGATCCGGAGGCGGCGCGCGCGCAGCTCTTCGCCGCCCTGGAACGGATGGTCGGCTTTGTCGTTGCCAGTCCGCAGGCCGGAGAGATCGTGCAGTTCGTGCTGCGCGAGCTGTCGTATCCGACGGCGGCGCTCGACCGCATCTATGAAGGCGTCTTCGATCCGGCGCATCGTCGTTTGTGTCTGCTCTGGGAGCAGGCCACCGGCGAGCCGGCCGAGAGCGAACGGACCCGGCTCACCGTGTTCACGTTGATCGGCCAGGTCATCTATTTCCGCATCGGCCGCGAGGCGGTGATGCGCCGCATGGGCTGGCCCGAAATCGGTGCCGCCGAGGCCGCCAAGGTGGTGGCGGTCACCACGGACAATCTCGGCGCCATACTGGCCGCCCGAAAGAGGCAGGGATGAAGGGATCAAGACAATGAGCATTTTGTGTTCGCTGCCGCTCGCTGCCCAACTGTTCGCTGCCTGCGCCCCGGCGACACCGCTCGCCGTCGGCTATGTCGAGGGCGATTATGTGCTCCTGGCGCCGATCGAGGTGGCGCAGGTCGAGACGGTGACAGTGAAGCGCGGCGATCGCGTCACGCCGGGAGCCACCGTGGTGACGCTCGAAAATGCCGACGCCAAGATCGCGGTGGCGCAAGCGCAGGCGGCCCTTGCACAGGCGCAGGCGCAGTTTGCCGACCTCCAGGTCGGCAAACGGCCGGAAGAGATCGCCGTGCTGAAGGCCGAGGTCGACATGGCCAAGGCACAGGCCGCCGACGCCAAGCGAAAGAACGACCGCGCCTCCGATCTGTTCAAGCGCGGTACCGGCACCCAGGCGGACTATGACACCGCCTCGGCGACACTGGAAACCGCCAATGCCCAGGTTGGCCAGGCCGAGGCCAATCTCGCCGTCGGCGGCCTGCCGGCGCGGCCCGAGACGATCAAGGCCGCCGACAACCAGGTCAAGCAGGCGCAGGCGGAACTGGAACAGGCGCGATGGCGCCTGTCGAAGCGCACGCTCGCCGCCCCTTCACCCGGCCGCGTTAACGACGTCATCCGCAATCCCGGCGACACGGCGGGCCCGACCGCGCCTGTCATCTCGGTGCTTCCCGACGGCGCGGTGAAGCTCAGCGTCTATATTCCGGAAAGCGCGTTCTCCTCGGTCAAGGTCGGCAGCCTGCTCAGCGTCCGTTGCGACGGCTGCGGCCCGGACGTGAAGGCGCGCGTCAGTTACGTTTCGCCCGATCCCGAATTCACCCCGCCGGTGATCTATTCGCTCGAGAACCGGCAGAAGCTGGTCTACCTCGTCGAGGCGCGGCCGGAGGGCGATGCGGGGCCGCTTCAGCCCGGCCAGATCGTCGATGTCGATCTCGCGGATGTGGGAAAATGAACGTCATCGACGTTCACGGCCTGGTCAAGCGCTTCGGCGACAAGACCGTCGTCGATCATGTGACGATGTCGGTCGCCGAGGGCGAGATCGTCGGCTTCCTCGGCCCCAACGGCTCGGGCAAGACCACCACCATCCGCATCATGTGCGGCCTGCTGACGCCGGACGAGGGCGAAGGCACGGTGCTGGGCTTCAACATCCGCACCGATGCGCTCAGGATCAAGCGTGAAGTCGGCTACATGACGCAAAAATTCTCTTTCTACGAGGATCTGACGATCGGCGAGAACCTGGAATTCGTGGCGCGGCTCTACCGGCTGAAGCCGGTCGAGGAGTATGTCGCCCGGACATTGGAGGATCTCGGCCTGGCGACGCGCCGCAACCAGCTGGCCGGCACCTTGTCCGGCGGCTGGAAGCAGCGTCTGGCGCTGGCCGCCTGCATCATGCACAAGCCGAAACTGCTGCTGCTCGACGAGCCGACGGCCGGCGTCGACCCGAAGGCCCGGCGCGAGTTCTGGGACGAGATCCATCGCCTGGCCAGCGGCGGGCTCACCGTGCTGGTTTCCACTCATTACATGGACGAGGCCGAGCGCTGCCACCGCATCAGCTACATCTCCTACGGCAAGATGTTGGCCACCGGCACCGTCGCCGAGGTGGTGAAGAATGCGGGCCTGACCACTTTCGTGCTGCAGGGCCCGCGGCTCGACGAGGTGGCGCAGGCGCTGCAAGGCCGTCCCGGCGTCGACCAGGTGGCCCCGTTCGGCGCCACGCTGCATGTCGTCGGTTCCGACCGCAAGCAGCTCGAAGCAGCGCTTGGCGATGTCGAGAGAGAGCACAAGGGCGTGACGGTGACGCCGGGCGAAACCAGCCTGGAGGATGTCTTCATCCAGTTCATGTCGGGATCGAAGGACAATATGGCATGAACAGCGTCTTTTCCTTCGCCAGGCTCGGCGCTTTGCTGATCAAGGAGTTCATCCAGATGCGGCGCGACCGCATCACCTTCGCCATGATGCTCGGCGTGCCGCTGATACAGCTCGTCCTGTTCGGCTACGCCATCAACAACGACCCGAAAAGCCTGCCGGCGGCGCTGGTGGCGACCAGCAGCGATCCCTACACCCGCGCCATGGTCTCGGCGCTGCAGACCACCGGCTACTACCTCTTCGACAATGTCGCGCAAAGCGCTGACGAGGCCGAGTTCCTGATGGCGCGCGGCGACGTCGCCTTCGTCGTCACCATCCCCGCCGATTTCGCCCGGCGCGTCGAGCGCGGCGACAAGCCGCAAATTCTGATCGAGGCCGACGCCACCGATCCGGCGGTCGCCAGCGGCGCCATCTCGACGCTCGGCACCATCGCCGGCCAGGCGCTGCTGAGAGCGCAGGGCATGCAGGAAGCCGCCGCCGAGGCCGCGCGGGGACAGCTCGATGTCGTGGTCCACCGGCGCTACAATCCCGAAGGCATCTCGCAATACAACATCGTGCCCGGCCTGCTCGGCGTCATCCTGCAGATGACCATGGTGATGATGACCTCGATCGCGCTGACGCGCGAAACCGAGCGTGGCACGATGGAGAATCTCCTGGCGATGCCGTCGAGCCCGCTGGAGATCATGATGGGCAAGGTGCTGCCCTATCTGGCGGTCGGCGCGGTGCAGGTGGTGGTGGTGCTGGCGGCGTCGAAGCTTCTGTTCGCCATCCCCTTCACCGGCTCGATGACGCTGCTTCTGTCGGCGGTGCTGGTGTTCGTGCTGTCCCTGGTGCTGCTCGGCTACACGATCTCGACGATCGCGCGGACGCAGATGCAGGCGCTTCAGCTCACCTTCTTCTTCTTCCTGCCCTCAATCATGCTGTCGGGCTTCATGTTTCCCTATCGCGGCATGCCGGGCTGGGCGCAGACCTTCGGCGAGATTTTTCCGCTGACGCATTTCCTGCGCATCACCCGCGCGGTGATGCTGAAGGGCGCCCAGCTGCCGGCGGTGGCTACCGAGATCGGCTGGTTGGCGGCGTTCGTGGCGCTGTTCGCCGGCGTGGCGCTGGTACGGTTCAGGCGCACGTTGGACTGACGAGAGCCTGATGCATGTCGCCCGGAAGTGTCCTCGGTTTCGGGATAACGACCTGCATAAAATCATAACCGCGTCGCCCTATGCCGCCATGATCCCCGCATAGGTGCCGAAATCGACATTGCCGCCGGACAGCACCACGGCAACGCATTTGCCGGACAGTTCGATCTCGCCCGATGACAGCGCCGCGAGCGCAACGCAGCCGCCGGGCTCGACCACCAGCTTCAGATGGGCCATGGCGTCGCGCATCGCCTGCGCTGTCGCCTGGTCGGAAACCGTGATGGCGCCTGCGAGGTTGCGGCGGTTGATTTCGAAGGTGATGACGCCCGGCTCGGCGGTCAGGATGGCGTCGCAGATCGAACTGTGGCCCGGCTCGTTCGAAACCCTGGCGCCCGCCGCCAGCGAGCGGCGGGTGTCGTCGAAATGCTCGGGTTCGACCGCCCAGATCGCGGTGCCGGGCGAGGCATCCTTGACCGCGACGGAAATGCCGCTGGTCAGGCCGCCGCCGCCGCAGGGGATGACGACCGCGTCGAGCGATACACCGAGCGCCCGCGTCTGCTTCACCAGCTCCAGTCCGATCGTGCCCTGGCCGGCGATGATAGCCGGGTCGTCGAAGGGCGGCACCAACGCCATGCCCCTGTCGAGGTAAGGGCGAACCACCGTCATGCGGTCGTCCTTGAAACGGTCGAAGGGCACCACCTCGGCGCCCATCTTGCGGACATTGGCGATCTTCATGTCAGGTGCATCCGCTGGCATGGCGATGACCGCTTTGACGCCGAACATGGCGGCCGAAGCCGCCACGCCTTGCGCATGGTTGCCCGAGGAGAAAGCGACGACGCCACGGCTGCGTTCCGCCTCGCTCAGCGAGGACAGCTTGTTGTAGGCGCCGCGGAACTTGAACGAGCCGGTGCGCTGCAGTGTCTCCGGCTTGAACAGGATGCGGCCGCCGAAGCGCCTGTTCAGCTCCTGCGATTCGATCAGCGGTGTCTCGACGATCAGTCCCGAAAGGCGCGCGGCGGCGGCGTGGATGTCGGCAATGCCGGGAGGGGTGGTCATGGCGGGTCCTGTGGTGATGCGATCCGGCCATGGTGCACGGAAAGGCTCGCGCGATGCCAACGAAAAGATGTGACCGGGACAAAATTTGCGATTGTGATCAAGATACAAATGTAGCCCGCGTTGCGGCCGCCAGCGTATCGCAATTCACCCCAGCAACGTCCGCTGCCTTTTTGTCCCGCCCAGCTTGCGCCAGCTGTTGAACCGATGCGTGGCGGCGGCGAACGAGATCTTCATCTGCTGGGCCACTGAATAGCGCGACTTGCCTTCGTCGAACATGCGGTAGCAGCACTCGACGCCTTCCTCGGTCAGCTTGCCGTCCGGCGCCTTGTTGTGCGGATTGGCGGGGTCGAATTTCTCGACCTGCTGTTCGACAAGGCCTTTCAGGCGCTGCAGGTCGGCCTCGATGCTGGCGATGAGATCGAGGACCGGTTTCGGGTCATAGGCGTGCGGAGGCGTCTTTGCCGTCATCAGCTCGTTCCTTTTTATGGCTTGGTGCCACATATAGGTGAACATTCGGCAATAATGAAGGACGATGCCAAGGCCGGGCTTCAACTATTGTTGACGGTGGCCAAGCGCGCGATTGACCACGGGCGCCGTAAACCCTAGTTTAGAACAATTCTAAACTAGGGTGATTTCCTCATGCTTTCCCGTGTTTTCGGCTTCGGCCGCCGCTCCTTCGAATCGCTCTCCGAACAAGAGATCCTGGCGCTGGCCATTTCATCGGAAGAAGATGATGGCCGCATCTACCGCGCCTACGCGGATGGACTGGCCGAGACTTTCCCGCAATCGGCCAAACTGTTCGAGGCGATGGCCAAGGAGGAGGACGGCCATCGCAACTCGCTGATCGAGCTCCATCGCAAGCGTTTCGGCGAGCGCATTCCGCTGATCCGCCGTGAGCATGTGAAGGGCTATTTCGAGCGCAAGCCCGACTGGCTGGTGCGGCCGCTCGGCATCGAGGCCGTGCGCGGCCAGGTCGAGGCGATGGAGCGGCAGGCCTATCTGTTCTATGTCGAGGCGGCCAAGCGCACCAGCGATGCCTCGACGCGAAAACTGCTCAACGACCTGGCCGCGGCCGAACAGGGCCATGAAAGCTTGGCGCATGCGCTGGAGCAGAAACATGTCCCGGGCGAAGTCAGGGTCGAGGAGGCGACCGCCGAGCAGCGCCAGTTCATTCTCACCTATGTGCAGCCGGGCCTGGCCGGGCTGATGGACGGATCGGTATCGACGCTGGCGCCGATCTTCGCCGCCGCCTTTGCCACGCATGACACGTGGCAGACGCTTCTGGTCGGTCTCGCCGCCTCGATCGGTGCCGGCATCTCGATGGGGTTCACCGAAGTGGCCTCCGACGACGGCAAACTGTCGGGCAGGGGCTCGCCGATCAAGCGCGGCCTGACCGTCGGCGTCATGACGACGTTGGGCGGCCTCGGCCACGCGCTGCCCTACCTCATCCCGCATTTCTGGACGGCGACCGGCGTTGCCGCCGTGGTGGTGTTCTTCGAATTGTGGGCCATCGCCTTCGTCCAGAACCGCTACATGCAGACCCCGTTCCTGCGCGCCGCCTTCCAGGTGGTTCTCGGCGGTGCCCTGGTGTTCGCCGCGGGTGTGCTGATCGGGAATGCTTGAGCGCTGCCCTTGCCTCCCTTCCCCCCTTGTGGGGGAAGGTGGATCGGCGCGTAGCGCTGAGACGGATGAGGGGTGTTCCAGCGGAGTGAGACGCTTGTGAAGTTCTCGCTATGCGTCCGTGCTGGACGAAATTTACGAGCCAAGCTGGAACACCCCTCATCCGACCTCGCTTCGCGAGGCCACCTTCTCCCACAAGGGGCCTGTTGCGCAATTCTGGCATTGTGATTCACTTCGATTATGGCTCGGAGGGATTTGCGATGGCGGTGAAGCGGACGGGACAGATGAGCTTTATCGAGGCGTTCCTTG
>NZ_JAPYKP010000201.1:0-7691 GCF_037179725.1 Mesorhizobium sp. Cs1321R2N1
GACGGCGTCAACGACGCGCCGGCGCTTGCCGCCGCCGATGTCGGCATCGCCATGGGAACAGGCGCCGATGTCGCGGTCGAGAGTGCCGGCATCACTTTGGTCAAGGGCGACCTGAACGGTATCGTCCGCGCCCGCACCCTGGCCCAGGCGACCATCGGTAACATCCGGCAGAACCTGTTCTTCGCCTTCCTCTACAATGTGCTCGGCGTGCCGGTCGCCGCCGGCGTGCTCTATCCGCTCACCGGCACGCTTTTGTCGCCGATGCTGGCGGCGGCGGCGATGAGCCTGTCCTCCGTCTCGGTGATCGCAAACGCATTGCGGCTCAGAACATTGAAACTCTGAGATCAACTCCCAGATACGAAACCCAACCAACAGGAGACCATGAATGACCTTGGCTAAAAAACTCGTGCTGCTGCTGATGGCCGCCGGAATGCTGCTTGCCGTCTTCCTCGAAAGCGTGCCGGCGCAGAGCGAGGAGATGAAGCACGACATGGGCGCCATGGGGGCGGAAGGCCCTTCGACGGCGGGCTACAAGGCGGCTATGGACAAGATGCATACCGGCATGATGGCCTCGCAATATACCGGCAATGCCGATGTCGATTTTGTCCGCGGCATGATTCCGCATCATCAGGGCGCGATCGACATGGCCAAGGTCGAGCTGGCCAACGGCAAGGATCCGGAGATCCGCAAGCTCGCCGAAGGCGTCATCGCCGCGCAGGAAGCCGAAATCAAGCAGATGCAGGACTGGCTCGCCGCCCATCCGGTGAAGTAAGCTTCCGGCATCGCCAAGCAGGGCCCGGCGAGAACTCCGTCCGGAGTCTCGTCGCGGCTCGATGCGATCGGGTACCACGGAGCCAGCCATGGAATCGAGCGTCAGGACCACCACGCTGCCCTGCGGCGAGGCCATACCCGTTCTCGGCCAGGGTACGTGGAAGATGGGCGAGGATTCGCGCCGGCGCTCCGAGGAGGTAGATGCGCTCAAGCTCGGTCTCGATCTCGGCGTCACGCTGATCGACACCGCCGAAATGTATGCCGGCGGCGGTGCGGAAGAAGTGGTGGCCAAAGCCATTGCCGGGCGCCGCGCCGAGGTCTTCCTGGTCTCGAAGATACTGCCTTCCAACGCTTCGCGGGCCGGCGTGCAGCGCGCTTGCGAGAACAGCCTTAGGCGCCTCGCCACCGACCGCATCGATCTCTATCTTCTGCATTGGCCGGGCAGCGTGCCCCTATCGGAAACAGTCGAAGCCTTCGAGGCGCTGAAAAAAGCCGGCAAGATCCGGCATTGGGGCGTCAGCAATTTCGACACCGACGAGATGCAGGAATTGGCGTTCCTGTCCGACGGCGACAAGGTACAGACCAACCAGGTGCTCTACAATCTGGTCCGCCGCGGCCCGGAATTCGATCTCACGCCCTGGATGAGGAAACGTGGCATCCCACTGATGGCCTATTCGCCGGTGGAGCAGGGCGCGCTGGCACATAATGCCAGGCTCGCCGCAGTCGCAGCCCGTCACGGCGCAACCGCGGCGCAAATCGCCCTGGCCTGGGTAATCCAGCAGGACGGCGTCATCGCCATTCCCAAGGCCGGCAGCCAGGAGCACGTCCGCCAGAATTTTGCCGCGCTGGACATAAAGCTTACGCCGCAGGACATCGCCGATCTCGACAGTGCGTTCCCGCCACCCAGCCGCAAGCGCGGGCTGGAGATGATCTGACTACTTCCCCGCCAGTCCCTTCAGCCGGTAAAGCGCCTCCAGCGCTTCCTTTGGCGTCATCTCGTCGGGGTTGAGGTCACCTAGTGCTGCGCCCAGCGCGTCGCTCTTCACCGGCCTTGGCGCTTCCCGCTTTACCGCCACCGAAAACAGCGGCAGGTCGTCGACCAGCCGGTTGGTCTTGCCGGAGACCTCGCCTTCCTCCAACTGGTGCAGCACCGCCTTGGCCCGGTCGACCACCGCTTCCGGCAAGCCGGCGAGCCGCGCCACCTGCACGCCGTAGGAGCGGTCGGCGGCGCCCTTGCCGACCTCGTGCAGGAAAACGACGTCGCCTTCCCATTCCTTGACCCGCATGGTGACGTTGGAGAGCCGCGCCAGCTTGCCTGCGAGCGAGGTCATTTCGTGGAAATGGGTAGCGAAGATCGCCCGGCAGCGGTTCTTCTCGTGCAGATATTCGACCGCCGCCCAGGCGATCGACAGGCCGTCGAACGTTGCGGTGCCGCGGCCGATCTCGTCGAGGATCACCAGCGCGCGTTCGCCGGCCTGGTTGAGGATCGCCGCGGTCTCGACCATCTCGACCATGAAGGTCGAACGGCCGCGCGCCAGATCGTCCGACGCGCCGACGCGCGAGAACAGCCGGTCGACGACGCCGATATGGGCAGACGCCGCCGGCACGAAGGAGCCGGTCTGGGCCAGGATCGCGATCAGCGCGTTTTGCCGCAGGAACGTCGACTTACCACCCATATTCGGGCCGGTCAGCAGCCAGATCGCGCCGTTCTTGGCATTCCCCTCCGGCGAGAGGTCACAATCATTGGCGACGAAAGGGCCTTCGCCCGAACGGCGCAGCGCCTGTTCGACCACTGGATGCCGGCCGCCGGAAATCTCGAAGGCAAGGCTGGAATCCACCACCGGCCGGCACCAGCTCTCGCTTTCCGACAAAAGCGCAAGTGCCGCCGACACGTCGAGCACGGCGAGCGCATCGGCGCCGGCGCGGATCGCCTCGGCCTCGCCGACCGCCTCCGCCGTCAGCGCATCGAAGGCGGCCAGTTCGATGCTCAGCGCGCGGTCGGCGGCATTGGCGATCTTGGTCTCCAGTTCGGCGAGTTCGGTCGTGGTGAAGCGCATGGCATTGGCCATGGTCTGGCGGTGGATGAAGCGCGCCTTGGCGCCATCGCTGCCGGTCATGACGGCATGATGGTTGGCCGTCACTTCGATGTAGTAACCGAGCACGTTGTTGTGCCGGATCTTCAGGGAACGGATGCCGGTCTCCTCGATCAGGGAGCGCTCCAGACCGGCGATCACTTTGCGCGACTCGTCGCGCAGCGCCCGCATCTCGTCGAGTTCGGCATGGTAGCCGCCGCGGACGAAACCGCCGTCGCGTTTGAGCAGCGGCAGTTCCTCGCCGAGCGCCTGGGTGAGATGTTGGGCAAGTGTCTTGGGCAGCGCCTGAATTGCGGCCATTGCGCCGGCCAATTCCTGGGGCAGGGCGATCGCGGCAAAGGTTTCCGCGATGGCGTCTGCCGCCTCCAAGCCGGCGCGGAGCGCGCCGAGATCGCGTGGGCCGCCCCGGTTGAGCGCCAGCCTGGACAGGGCACGCGGCATATCGGCGACACTCTTCAGGCTCATCCGCACTGCCTGGCAAAGCCGCACTTCGGAACGGAAGAACGACACCGAATCCAGCCGTGCGCCGATGGCCGCCGGGTCGGTGAGCGGCGCCATCAGCCGGTCGGCGAGCAGCCTCGCGCCGCCGCCGGTCACCGTGCGATCGATCGCCTTGAATAGCGAACCCTCGCGGCTGCCGGACAGCGTGCGCAGCAGTTCGAGATTGCCGCGCGTCGCCGGGTCGATGAACAGGGTCGAGCCCTGCTCCTCGCGTTCGGGCCGCGACAGCGGCGGCCGTTCGGCCTTTTGCGTCTTCTCGACATAGGCGATGGCGCCCGAGATCGCCGACAGTTCGGCGCGCGAAAACGTGCCGAAACTGTCTGGTGTCGCCACCTCGAAGAAGCGCGCGATCCGTCCCGTGGCCGAGGCCGAATCGAACAGCGAAGGCGGCTGTGGGCTGGCGACACGTCCGAGCACGTCGAAAACCGGCTTCAGCTCGGGATCGTGGAACACCGGCTCGGCGACGATCAGCTCACGCGGATCGACACGGAAGATGTCGGCGAGCAGCCGGTCGGCGGTGGTCTCCGCGACGCGGAAGGCGCCGGTCGAGATGTCGATCCAGGCAATTGCAAAGCTTCCTTGGTTCCCTGTCGCGCTGCCGCGCTCCCCGCCTCTTGGCTCCACTCCGCCCTTCACCCTGCCCAGCGCCATCAGGAAACTCGATTCCGACGGCGCCAGCAATTTGTCCTCGGTGATGGTGCCCGGCGTTACCAGCCGCACCACATCGCGGCGCACCACCGATTTGGAGCCGCGTTTCTTGGCCTCGGCCGGATCCTCGGTCTGCTCGCAGACGGCAACGCGGAATCCCTGCCCGATCAGCTTCTGCAGGTAATCGTCGGCCGCATGCACCGGCACGCCGCACATCGGAATGTCGTGGCCCTGATGCTTGCCGCGTTTGGTCAAGACGATGCCCAGCGCCCGGCTCGCCTTCTCGGCATCGTCGAAGAACAGCTCGTAGAAATCGCCCATGCGGTAGAACAGCAGCGAATCCGGGTTAGCCGCCTTGATCTCGATGAATTGCTCCATCATCGGCGTGACGGCGGCAGCGCCGGGCTGCGGCGGCGTCATCACCTCGGGGGCGGCGTCGGGCTCGTTCGGGCTATGCATGTTCATGGCGCGGCACGCTAGCAGATGTGATGGCGCGGTTTAATGCCGGGGGTCTAGAAAGCAGGGGAAGACCGCAAGCCATCTTCCATGGAAGGGCTATTCAGCCTGCATTGTTCGATGGTGTGATCGCGAATATCTGTCGTCTTGGAGTATAGTGGCGGGGCATCATGGACAGGGACGGGCACGAAACGTTCGAGGAGATGGTGGGACGTCTTTTTCGATCCGGACTATTGCATCATCTGCATCATCGCCGAGCCCGATCCGGCGCGCCGTCGAGACGTTGCGCCACCGCGCCATTCCGCGCGAGGAGATTCGCAGCCGCTGGCCAAGGTGCGGGCTCAACGGCAGGAACTCACAGTATTCCTGGCCGACCTGCTGAAGAGACTGGGAAGCAGCCAACCGCCGCTATCGCAATGGCCGTTCCCCGGAACCAGGACGCTGCGGCGATGGGCAACGGCCCGCCAGCATGCGCATGAAATCATGGCATCCAGGATGGCGCGGAATGGCTCCTGACCGAGCGTGTCCGCTTTGAAGCAGCTTTGCTGAGCTTCGTGGTTTACACGTGGCGGCCCGTGGTCTTAATTCGCAAGCACACAGGCACCCGCTTCAAGGAGGTGTCCCACCGGCGAGGAAATCAAAAGCATCATGGCCAGGAAAACCGAGAACAACGGTCCGTCCGTCAGCGCGCAGGAAGCGCTCGAATTCCATGCCATGGTCAGGCCCGGCAAGCTGGAGATCGTCGCCACCAAGCCGATGACGACGCAGCGCGATCTCAGCCTCGCTTATTCGCCTGGTGTCGCCGTGCCCGTGCGCGCCATCGCTGAGGATCCATCGAGAGCCTTCGACTACACGACGCGCGGCAACATGGTCGCTGTCATCTCCAATGGCACCGCCATCCTTGGCCTCGGCAATCTCGGCGCGCTGGCCTCCAAACCGGTGATGGAAGGCAAGGCGGTGCTGTTCAAGCGCTTCGCCGATGTCGATTCCATCGACCTCGAGGTCGATACCGAGGATGCCGACGAGTTCATCAATTGCGTGCGCTTCCTCGGCCCCTCCTTCGGCGGCATCAACCTGGAAGACATCAAGGCGCCGGAGTGCTTCATCATCGAGCAGCGCCTGCGCGAACTGATGGACATCCCGGTCTTCCACGACGACCAGCACGGCACGGCCATCATCTCGGCCGCGGGCCTGATCAACGCGCTGGAGGTCACCGGCCGCGACATGAAGACCACGAAGCTGGTCTGCAATGGCGCGGGCGCCGCAGGCATCGCCTGCATCGAACTGATGAAGGCGATGGGTTTTTCGCCCGAAAACATCACCTTGTGCGATACCAAGGGCGTGGTCTTCCAGGGTCGCACCGAGGGCATGAACCAGTGGAAGTCGGCGCATGCGATCAAGACCGATGCGCGCAGCCTGGCCGAAGCGCTCGACGGCGCCGATGTCTTCCTCGGCCTTTCCGCCAAGGGGGCGCTGACCACCGCCATGGTGCAGTCGATGGCCAAGAACCCGATCATCTTCGCCATGGCCAATCCCGATCCCGAGATCACCCCGGAGGAAGTGGCCGAGATCCGCACTGACGCCATCATGGCCACCGGGCGCTCGGACTACGCCAATCAGGTCAACAACGTACTCGGCTTCCCCTACATCTTCCGCGGCGCGCTGGATGTCAGGGCCACCACCATCAACGACGACATGAAGATCGCCGCCGCCCGTGCGCTCGCCGAACTGGCGCGCCAGGACGTGCCCGACGACGTCGCCGCCGCTTATCAGGGCAACCGGCCGAAATTCGGTCCCAACTACATCATTCCGGTGCCGTTCGACCCGCGCCTGATCTCGGCCATCCCGATTGCCGTGGCCAAGGCGGCAATGGATTCGGGCGTCGCCCGCAAGCCTATTCTCGATCTCGACCGTTATGCGCAGGAGCTTTCCGCCCGCCGCGACCCGATCGCCTCGACCCTGCAGCGTATCTATGACCGCGTGCGCCGCCAGCCCAAGCGCATCGTCTTCGCCGAAGGCGAGGAGGAGCAGGTGATGCGCGCCGCCGTCTCCTATGTGAACCAGCGGCTCGGCACCGCCATCCTGCTTGGCCGCGACGACGTCATCAAGGAGAACGCCAGGCACGCCGGCATCGACTTGAACAAACAAGGCATCGAGATCATCAATGCGCGTCTGTCGCGCCGCAATTCGATCTACACCGACTATCTCTACGAACGCATGCAGCGCAAAGGCTTCCTGTTCCGCGACTGCCAGCGGCTGATCAACAACGACCGCAACCATTTCGCCGCCTGCATGGTGGCGCTGGGCGATGCCGACGGCATCGTCACGGGCGTCACCCGCAACTATTCGACCGCACTCGACGATATCAGGCGCGTCATCGACGCCAAGCCCGGCCACCGCGTCATCGGCGTCTCGATCGTGTTGGCGCGCGGCCGCACGGTGATCGTCGCCGACACCGCAGTGCACGACATGCCCAACGCCGAGCAGATCGCCGACATCGCCGAGGAGGCCGCCGGATTTGCCCGCCGCATGGGCTATGAGCCAAGGCTCGCCATGCTCGCCTATTCCACCTTCGGCCACCCGCAGGGCGAGCGTTCCGAGCGCATCCAGGAAGCCGTGCGCATCCTCGACAAGCGCCGCGTCGATTTCGAATATGACGGCGAAATGGCAGCCGACGTGGCGCTCAACGCCCGCGCCATGGCGCAATATCCGTTCATAAGGCTCACCGGCCCGGCCAATGTGCTGATCATGCCGGCGTTCCACTCGGCCTCGATCTCGACCAAGATGCTGCAGGAACTCGGCGGTTCGACCGTCATCGGCCCGCTGCTGGTCGGCCTGAACAAGCCGGTGCAGATCGTCTCGCTGAACGCCAAGGACTCGGACATCGTGAATATGGCAGCGATCGCGGCGTATACGGCGGGGACTTGAGGAGCGGTCGGCGTGGCGGACGAAAGCTGGCGATCAGACTGGGTCTCTCACCCCGGCGCGAACACCCGCGCGGCCTCGACCACCTCCTCCGCCCGATCCTGGCGCAACAGGTCGATCGGAATGCGGCCGTCGAGCTGTGCCGCTGGGCGGGTCAGCCACAGCCATGCGAGCCTTGGATTGCCGATGAGCTCCAGCACATCGCTTATGCCCGCCACCGGCCTGCCGTCGACGAACTGCGCCAGTGGGAAGACGTGCTTGCGACCGCCCTTGCGCAGCGCGATGACGTCGCCCCGC
>NZ_JAPYKP010000202.1:0-7661 GCF_037179725.1 Mesorhizobium sp. Cs1321R2N1
CCGCGCCGAGGAACGGCTGACGGCGGCGGACGAACGCCGGCTCGAGGTCGAGGCGCGCATCCAGGAAACGCTGAACACGCCGCCGCATCTGGTCATCCGCCACACCGGCCTGGAAGCCGGCGACCCGATGCCCGAGATGGCCGAGATCGAACGCCAGTTGGATCGGCTGAAAATCGAGCGCGAACGGCTCGGCGCCGTCAATTTGCGCGCCGAGGAAGAGCAGAAGGAGCTTTCCGATCGCCTGGAGGCTATCGTGTCCGAGCGCGAGGACATCATCGAAGCGATCCGCAAGCTCAGGCAAGCAATCCAGAGCCTCAACCGTGAAGGCCGCGAGCGGCTGCTGGCCGCCTTCGATGTGGTGAACAGCCATTTCCAGCGGTTGTTCTCGCATCTGTTCGGTGGTGGCACGGCGGAATTGCAACTGATCGAATCCGAGGATCCGCTGGAGGCGGGACTTGAAATCCTGGCCCGTCCGCCCGGCAAGAAGCCGCAGACCATGACGCTGCTGTCGGGCGGCGAGCAGGCGCTGACGGCGATGTCGCTGATCTTTGCCGTGTTCCTGACCAGTCCGGCGCCGATCTGCGTGCTCGACGAAGTCGATGCGCCCCTTGACGATCACAATGTCGAGCGCTTTTGCAATCTCATGGACGAGATGGCCAACACCACCGAGACACGTTTCGTCATCATCACCCACAATCCCATCACCATGGCCCGCATGGACCGGCTGTTCGGCGTGACGATGGCCGAGCAGGGCGTCAGCCAGTTGGTCTCCGTCGACTTGCAGGCCGCCGAAGCGATGCGCGAGGCGAGCTGACGCCGACAGCGCCGAGGCCCAGTAGGATCTGCGCGTTGGCCCTCAGCCAAGGATCGTAGCGAAGGGATCGCGGGCGGTAAGCCACGCATTCAGGCATCGACTTTCCCGATTATGGCAAAAGTCGCGGCAAAACCGAACAAGTCTTGGAGGGCGTCAGGCTGAAGCGGGTTGAATGCGCGACAGTGCAAAACCGCCTTTGCCCGACAGGCTCTCTTCCGCCGGCCGGAACATGTCCTCGAAGTCCAGGTCCTGCTCGAAAACCACGCCTCCGACGGTGACGGCCAGGATCTCCTCGGCGCCCTGAGGGGCAAAATAGACCTGCGAGACACTGGCGCGGATACGCTCGCCAACCGTCCTGGCTTCGGCCTCGCTCGTTCCGGGAAGGAAGACGCCGAACATGGACGCGCCTATGCGGCCGACGACGTCTTGCGAGCGCACGCAAGAGCGGATGGTCGAGGCTATGAGGCGCAAGGCTTCGTCGCCCCAGCTCAGGCCGAAACGCAGATTGATGGCGTTCAGATGTTCAGGATGAACGACCAGGAAGGCGCCCGATCGCTCGCCAGGTGGGGAAGACCTGATTGCCCGTCTCTCGATCAGCGACGTGAAAACCTTGCCGTTCAGGCAACCGGTCAGCGCATCGAAGGTCGCGGCCCTGTTGAGTTCCCGCCTATAGCGACGGATCTCGGCCAGTTTCAGGCCTATGAACACAAAAAGCGGCAGGCAGATCACCAAAGGCAAAAGCGTTGCGGTGATCATGCCGCGCCCGAAAGGCGTCAGCGTCTCGCTGAACAACAGCAGGTAGTTCAGGATCAGGGAGACGCACAGGCTGCCGATGGTCCCAAGGAAAGCCAACCAGGCGACATTCTTCCATTCGTGATGGGCCGGGACATCAGCTGCTGCGTTGCTCATCGTCGATCTCCGTTCGAACGCCAAGCATAAGACCGGCAAGTTACGATTTCGGTTTCGAAGAACAATACAATTTGAGACGTATCGCCAGCTTTCTGAACAGACGATGCGGCCCTTTGTGGCGAATCCGGTTGCTGCCGCCTACGGGGGACCGAAGATTCCCATCTCCGCCGTCCTCGCTGTTGCTTCGGCCTTGCCATAGATGCCGCCCGGCAAGGCCAACGCCCAGCCATTCGATACGAGCCAGGCGCCGACATCCTGTTTGCCCAGCCTGCATGTCGCCGCGACAGGGAAGCGGTCGACCGCCGGAGGCACGAAACAGCTCAGCGCCCGCCCGCGCATCCAGTTGTTGAAAGCCGCGCGCGCCCGCTGCCCGCAAGGCCAGGCACTCTCGTGAAACAGGCAGACCCTGTCGGTCGCAACGCTTTGGGTTCCGCTGATGAACAATTTCCGCCCCATGGATTCGAAACCGGCCGACGACGTGGCCACCGGACGATACAGCGGTGTTTCCTGCCAATCCTTAGGCATCGATGGCTTGGGTTGTGGGGCGAGACCGAGATCGCCAAGGGGCAAGCGAGGTTCCACCCGCTCCATGTCGGTCCCCTCGATCTGCGGCGGTGCGATGAGATCCTGGGCAATCTTGCGGGCTGAATTGACGATCGATCGAACCGGGTGCTGCGCGACTTCATCGCCGACATCCGGGGCCGGGTTGGTGACGGTCCGTTCGACAGGGAACAGGGTCGCCGCCCTGATCAGCAGCAGGATGCCGACGAGAAGCTCGAGGCTTGCGACGGCGATCATCATGCGAAGGCGTCCGGCTTGTCCCATCAGGCCGCCCGCGCCCAATTCGCTAGAAGCTGGACGTCGATTTGGCAACCGGTTTGAGCGCGCCTTTTTCAATCCGGTAGAACGGCATCGAGCGTTCGCTGGATCCATCCGCGCGGAACCTGAACAAGCCGGTCGATCCGCGAAACCCACTCCGGTTCTCGAAAACCTGCCTGTTGAAACCGTTAGGTCCGGCAGCGCTCGCGATCCCCGCGGTCAGGGCAACCATGTCATAGGCATAAGCGACATTGACGTCGGCCTGGTAGTTGAAGGTTGCCTTGAAACGATCCGAAATCGGACCTGTTTCGTGTTGATCGAGCGTCGCGATATAGGCGCCTTCGAAAAGTGGACTGGTCGGGTGCTCCAGCCAGCGGTTCGTGCCAATCACGGAGGTCGATTTTCCAGGAATGCCCTTTGCCTTCAGGGCGATCAGGATTGGCGACGGATTGCTGTCGCCGCTGGCAACGATCACGGCATCGGGAACGTCCACCAGCGAGCCCATGTCCGTCACCGCCTTTGCCGCGCTGTCGGCGATCGTATAGGGTATGGTGATGGCAAGGGCGGCTCCATACACGCTGAGGCTGTTGGCGACCCGCTTCTCCATGATGTCGGCACTCGCGCCCGCCGGCACCAGCAGAACGAACTTCTTGCCGCCCTTGGCCGCGATCGCGCCAGCTCCCGCGGCCGCGCTGTCCGCCTCGCTAAGGCATACCGCATAGACGCCCGGGCCACCGGCAAAATTGTCCGCAAGGGCCAGGACCACCGGCCGGTTTGAGCCCGACAATTTGGCGACATGCTGCGCCGCCGGCAGTTCGGTCGGACCGATGACCACTTTCGCTCCCGACGTAATGGCCTTTACCGCCAGTTGCTGGGAGTAGGTCGCGTCTCCCCTTGTGTCCTCGATGGTAAGCGTCAGCAGCGGGTTGCCGAGATCAGTCATCGCGAGCTTGGCGGCGTCGAGCATCTTTCTGCCGTTTTCGCCTGCGGATCCGGAGGCGGAGAGGGGCAGCAGCATGGCGACTTTTGTGGGGCCGGTGCCGAGAGACTGCGTTGTCAGGCTTGCATTGGCGACAGCAACGGCAGCCGGCTGATTGGGGGCCTGGATGGCAGCGGGATCGAGCGCGTCGGACACCGCGCCTTTCGATTGGCAGCCGAGCAACGACATAGCCAGCATGGAAGCGACCACCCATGTCCGCGGGCCGTGGACCGGCCGGTCAAATTCCATTTTCTGCTCCCACCCTGTCTGCCGCGCATGGCGACGACGTGTCTTTCCCGGTCTCGTCCGCACGATATATCATGGCGGCTCCATTGGACCGAAGTGCTCAGTCACGGAACAGCTCGGCCCTGAGCGCTTTGATGCGTCTGGCCTGCTCCACGGTTCGATAGTCGGCACATCTCATATAGCGTGGGCCGGGCACGAAAAACCTGCGCACACAGACACGCTTTGCCCCTGTCGGCATGCTTTCCTGCGAAAGGGCGGAAAACCCGAATGTCGCCACAGGCAACGGCCCGGCTACCTCCAGGCCATCCCTTGCCAGTATGGCTCTCGCACGCTCGCAATAGCGAACGGAAAGTGCCGAGAACCGGGTCTCGTTGTGGCCAGCGCGATATTTCATCACGGTCGTGCACAGATCGCCGCCGGCGAGCTTGTTCGCGAGCGCCAGATACTCGACGCCAAACGCGATATTGGTCGCGGGCGCGCTGAGATTCTCGAGCGAACCGCGAAAGCCGAGCATGCGCGCGGTCGCCGGCATGACTTGCATCAGTCCGATTTCTCCAGCATCCCCGCGTGCGTCAGGATCGAAGCCGCTTTCGATCTCGATCACGGCATGCGCCAGTGCCGGTTGAAGACCGTAGATCGATGCCTGACAGGTCGCGAACGCCTTGTAGGTCTCGCGCGACCACTGGGATGCGGCGCTGCAGTGCGTCCGCCGCGTTGCGATGGCTGATGTTGCCTGGTCGACGGAAGACGGCTCGAATTCCCTGGCTGGCGCCGCCGGCACCAGCCAACCGGTCAGCGCAATCGCCCCGGCGATCACGGCGAGCGATGCGCGATCGCCAATCATCGGACCCGCCGGCGCGCTCTCGCTGCGGTCAGTTCATGTACTCGACCATGCGATCGTGAAAACACTCGCACTTGTTGAGCGTGTCTTCGTCCTTGTAGTTGGTCTTCAGGTAGCCATAAGCCATGCCGCACGCGACCTTGGCTTCCGATGCCCAGACGAAGACCGGCCGGGATGAATGGATCCATTCCGGGCTGTTGGCGACGGCGACCGACTCGTCCATCAGCTTCACGACCTGTTTCGTGAGGTCGACCGTGTTGTCGGTCAGCACGAGATTGGACGTTCCAACGGTGCGGCAATAATCGGCCGTCGGGCCTTCGATGATATCGGCGGCATAGCCGGCCGACCCGGCCGTTAACAACAGCACCGCAGCCGAAACCAGCAGTCTTGCAGAACGTTTCATGATGAGCTCCCCTCTATATTCTCAATGTATAACATAGTTATGCGACCGTGTGCCATGGCGTTAGATCGTGATGGGATGTTGTACGTGCGCCGTGTCGTCGTAAAGCAGATTAATGGTGCCGGCTGCAGGCGCGTTCTGCAAGACGGCAACATCCACGAAATTGGCACCGCCGGCTGCACCATTGGCATCGACGCTGAGCGTGTGCGACGTCGAATCGTATTTCACGAAGTCAGCAATATTGTCCCCTGGCGCCGTATCGAACAGGGCTGTCAGGTCGATCTTGTCGCCTTGGCCGCCGTTGTAGTCGACGATGAGATCCTTTATGTCGAGCCCGTCGAGCTTAAACGTATCGGCGCCCGTGCCGCCGGTCATGGTGTCCTGGCCCGAACCGCCGACGAGCGTGTCGTTGCCGGAGGCGCCGATGAGCGTGTCGTTGCCAGAGCCGCCATAAAGCGTGTCGTTTCCGTCCATACCTGTGAGTGTATCGATACCCCGTCCTCCGGACAGGATGGCATCGTGTCCATTGATACCGGTAAGGATGTCGTTGCCGTCTTCGCCAAACAGGGAAGACTCGGTTGTCGTTGTCGCGTGCGTATCGGCACCAGCTGTACCGTGCCAGGTGCTTGCATCGGGCGAAAGATGTGCCGTCAGCGTGCTTGTGATCGAGTCACCGTCGCCATCCTTCGCGGTGACAGGCATCGAAATGTCAAACGGTGTCGCGGCATTGGCCGTCGTGAACAGCGGCGAAGTCAACTTGAACGTGTTGGTCCCACTTAGCCCCGAAATCTCCATTGCGCTGAACGCGTCGCTGCTCGCCGTCACAGTAAATGTGTCGCCATTTCCGAGGTTAGTCAGGGTGATGGTACCGTCTGCGTTGTAGGTTACGATGGGCGCGGAGCCTCCGGAATTGTTTGCCACCGTGACGCTAAGGAATTGAGCTGTGCCCTCGTCCCCGTCGCCGACGTAGGTGTGGTCGTTGTCGGCATTCACGCCCCGTATCATGAGCGTGGCGGCACCGCCGCCACCGGCGTCAACGGTGCTTGTGAAGCTGCTAACTTCGTAGTGGTCGGTGAAGTTGCTTCCGGCGACGGTACCGTCTGTCGTCGCGTTGTGGACGAAATCGAATCGGATCGTCTCGCCGCTTTTGATGCTATTGCCGTCGGCAACGCCAAACTCACTGTTGTTCGTATTTACGCTATTGCCTCCGTTAGCTGTGACCAGAAGGTCGTTCTGTGTGGCATCTGGCCCATTCAGAACGATTGCCCCGTTGTTGCTGCCGCCAGGATTGGAAAAACTGGCGCTGCTAAACTGACTACCTGCAAACAGCGACCCGGTCTGAGCGTATGTCCAGGTATCCGTCACTGGATCGAGTGTCGCCGTGAAGGCAAGGTCGCTTCCGTTCGCGGCAGACGTCCGTCCCTCCACCGTATGCGCATCGGTGACATGGAAGAAGACCTGCTCGCCATTGAGGAAAATGTTCAAGCCCGTCGTGTCCGTGACGGCACCACCATCCGTCACATTGAACACGACGCTGCCGATTCCATCCGCGCCGGCGCTCGGGCCGAAATTGATTTGTTCCGTGAGCGTTGCGTGGCTGGCATTGTCCACGAAGATTGTATCCGGCTTGAACGGCAGCGGAGCGTCGTCCAGAACCGTCAGGTTGACCGCGCCGGAAACGTGATCGCCGCTGGTGTCGGTTGCCACCACCTGGAGGCCGTTGATGGCGATGTTGCCGGAGCCCGCGGCATGCTGGAGCTGATCGGTCAACGTTGCGGTCACCACCGGAGTGAGTGAGCTGTTGGCGGCTGCGTTTGTATTCGACAAGGCCAGATAGACGAATGCGCCAAGGTCCACGCTGCCAACCGTCTGGATTAAGTGTCCGACCAATTCCCCGCCGACCAAACTCCAGGACAGCGTGTAACCGGAAGCCAGACCCGAAACCGTCGGTGCCACCCACTTTGAAGCGTCGGTCGGGTCGGCGAAGGCAACGGAAATCGCTTCGCCTGATGAGGTGAAGGTGATCCCGCTGTTTGCCTGCGCCGTCTCGCCACGGCTGCCTGGATTGGTGCCGGTCACGACACCAGCATGAAGATCCGCCGGCAACGAGGCATCCTGCGTCGTGTCGAGCGCGGCCTCGTTCAATGTAAGCGAGGCGGTGCCGCCGCCTGACGGGACCGTATTGGTCTGGACATTCAGCGTTACCGTTGCCGTCGACGTGTCGCCGTCGCCGTCCTTGATCGTGTAGGTGAATGAGTCCGATCCAACGTAGACGCCCGTTGGCGTATAGGTGAACGTTCCATCATTGTTGTAGACCACCGTGCCGTGGGCGCCGTTTGTGGTGACTGTGACCTGGCCTGACGTTGGAGCATTGTCCGTATCGATGCCATCGGCGCCAAACTTGTCGTTGGCGAGCAAGCCGGTGAGAACCGTGGGTCCCGTAACAGTCAACGCCCAGGTATCATTGACCGCCACCGGCAGGTCGTCGTCGATCACCACCGTGAAGCTGGTGGTTCCGGTGGAGCCGTCGGCGTCGGTCACGGTGGCTGTGACGGTGAAGCCGAGATTGTCCTCGAAGGCCGTTTCCACCGCGCCGGTGGAGGGGTCGTCGTGAACCGGATGCGCGACCGGCTGGTTGAGGGCCGCCGTATAG
>NZ_JAPYKP010000203.1:0-7443 GCF_037179725.1 Mesorhizobium sp. Cs1321R2N1
ACCGAGACGATCTTGCGCGTCGACGTGACGGGCGAGGCGGCGCGGGCGCCGCTGCTGTCCGACCTCGCCGCCGCCGTGCCCGGTGCTTTTCGCCTCATCCATGGCGGCATCGACCATATCCAGCAACAGCCGGTCGGAACGCTGTTCCTCTCCATCCCCGGCAATCACGCAAGCCACCTCGCAGACGTGATCACATTCCTGAAGTCCCGCCAGGCGCGGGTGGAGGTGCTTGGCCATGTCGCCGATCCTGTTTGAGCTTCTGTTGCGGTCGATCTGGGAGACGGTGCTGATGACGGCCGCCTCCGGGTTGATCTCCCTAGTCTGCGGCCTGCCGCTCGGGCTGGCGCTGATTGCCACCGAACGCGGCGGCATTGCCGAAAGCCCGTGGGTGAACCGCGTGCTCGGCGCCGTCATCAACGGCTTCCGCTCGGTGCCCTTTATCATCCTTCTGGTGGCGCTGATCCCGCTGACGCGGCTGATCGTCGGCACGTCGATCGGCACATGGGCGGCGATCGTGCCGCTGTCGATCGCCGCCACGCCCTACTATGCGCGCATCGCCGAAGTGTCGCTGCGCGAGGTCGACCACGGCCTGATCGAGGCGGCGCGCGCCATGGGCGGCAACCGCTGGACGATCATCCGCGAGGTGCTGGTGCCGGAAGCGCTGCCTGGCATCGTCGCCGGCTTCACGGTGACGCTGGTCACACTCATCGGCGCCTCGGCGATGGCGGGCGCCATCGGCGCCGGCGGGCTGGGCGACCTCGCCATCCGCTACGGCTATCAGCGGTTCGAGACGTCGGTGATGATCGCCGTGGTGATCGTGCTGATCATCCTGGTCTGCGGCATCCAGTGGGTGGGTGACCGGCTGGTGGCGAGACTGGATCGGCGGGGGTGATGGGCCGGCTGAACGTTGACCGGAGCCTCCCCAAGGTGAACGGCAACCGCAAATGCGCTGTCTTTCCGATCGTCGCCGGAGACGGAAACGACATGTGCTGCGGCGATCACGGCGCGGTGAGGAACCGGCACAAGGATCGACAGTTTTAGTCGGCGCGTTGCTTTTCCGTTGCTTCGCGATCAACGGCTCCTGCCGACAGCACGACGCCGAATTTTTCCCAGGCTTGCCGTTGGGTATAGTACCCCAGGGCCACATCGCGCAGCACCTGATCGGCATCGCGCTGACGCGGATCGCCATAGCCGCCACCGCCCGGCGTGCCGACGCGCACGCGGTCGCCAGCCTTCAGCGAGATGTCCTGCTCCTTGGAGAGGTGCGGCGGTACGTGTTCCTCGCCATTGCGGAAGACGATCACGCTGTTGGGCTCGCCATCCCCACCGCCAAGGGCGCCCTGCGGGCCGAAGCGGCCATGGTCCATGACGAAGGAGGCACGCGCCTCGCCGCGCAGGATCTCGACCTCGTAGGCGAGGCCAAAACCGCCGCGATGCTTGCCGGCGCCGCCCGAGCCTTCGCGCAAGGCATAGTGCCGGTAAAGCACCGGAAAAGCCTGCTCCATGATCTCGACCGGCGGCGACTTGGAGATGCCGATGGTCGAGCAGCCATTGGTGAGGCCGTCATGGCCTGAATTGCCGCCATAGCCGCCGCCGGAGATCTGGTACATGACGTAATCGCGGCCGCGCGCCGGGTCGTTGCCGCCGAGCGCGAAATTACCGCTGGAGCCGGCAGGTGCGGCCGTCACCTTGTCGGGCAGCGCCTGCACCATGGCCGCGAACACCGCCTCGGCAATGCGCTGCGACACTTCGGCCGCACAGCCCGATACGGGGCGCGGATACTTCGCGTCGAGGAAGGTGCCTTCCGGCCGCTTGACGATCAGGGGCTCGAAAGCGCCGGCGCTGATCGGCACATCGGGGAAGATGTGGCGCATGGCGAGATAGACCGAGGACAGGGTCGTCGCCAGCACGCTGTTCATCGGCCCGGCGCAAGGCTTTGACGACCCTGAAAAGTCGAAGGTCAGCGTGTCGCCCTTCTTATCGACGGCGAGCGCGATGGTCAGCGGTTCGTTGACCACCCCGTCTGAGTCGACAAAGGCCTTGGAACGGTAGGTGCCGTCGGGAATGGCCGCTATGTTGGCGCGCATCTGCTCGGCGGCACGGCGGCGCAGTTCGGCGATCGCCTCGACAACCGTTTCATTGCCGTAACGATCCAGGATTCCGTTGAGCCGATCCTGGCCGACCAGCAGCGCGGCGGCCTGGGCCCGGATGTCGCCGATGCGCTGGTCGGCAACCCGGATGTTGGAGCAGATGATGGCGTAGATTTCGGGATCGAGCACGCCCTTCTTGAACAGCTTTACCGGCGGCAGCCGCAGACCCTCCTGCTCGACCGCGGTGGCCGAGGCCGAAAAGCCGCCCGGCACCGAACCGCCAATGTCGGGCCAATGGCCTGTGTTCGACAACCAGCAGAAGATCTTTTCATCCCGATAGACCGGCATGACGAAGCGCACATCCATCAGATGCGTGCCGCCGAGATAGGGGTCGTTGACGATATAGATGTCGCCCGGCTCAGGCGGCAGGCAGCGGCCATCGGCGATCATCTCGATCACCGTCCTGGTCGAATATTGCATGACGCCGACAAACACGGGCAGGCCCTGGCTGCCTTGCGCGATCAGCGAGCCATCGACGGCCGAATAGATGCCGTCCGAGCGGTCATTGGCCTCGGCGATCACGGGCGAGAAAGCGGCGCGGGAAAAGGTCAGGTCCATCTCGTCGCAGACCTGCTGCAAGGCGGCCTGGAGAACCGAAAGGGTAATGGCGTCGAGCTTCATTTCAGGCCTCGCCAATGTCGATGATGATGTTCCCGTCGGCGTCCGATCGCGCGCGGTCGCCGGGTTCGAGCACGGTCGTCGCGTCCATCTGTTCGAGGATCGCCGGGCCTTCGATGACCGCGTCGAGCGGCAGCTTTTCCCTGATATACACCGGCGTGTCATGCCAGCGCCCGCCATACCAGACCGGCCTGATCTCGCGCCGCGCCTCGTCGAGCGTCTTTGCCCGCCCGACCGGATCGATCAGGCGTGACAAGTCGATCGCCGGACGCACGCCGGTGACCGAGGTGTTGAGGTTGACGAGATTGGCGCGGATTTCCGGCAGCTCCACCTTGAAGCGGGCGAAATAGGCTTTTTCGAACAGGGACTGCAATTCGTGCCGGGTCACCGACGAGGACGGCAACGGCACGTTGATGATGTGGGTCTGGCCGACGAATTGCATGTCGGCGGAGTGGGTGACGCGGATCGTTTCCGGCTTCACCGCTTCCTTGGCGATCAGCGCCTCGCCTTCGTTCCGGTGCCGTTCCAATACCTGGTGAAGCCGGCTTTCATCAAGCACGGCCACGGGTTGGTTGATGGTGTTGACGAAGTCATGGCGCAGATCCGCGACGACGCAGCCGAGCGCATTGGTGATGCCGGGACGCGCTGGCACCAGCACTTTGGGCAGGCCGAGTTCACGCGCGAGCGCCGTCGCATGCAGCGGCCCGGCGCCGCCGAAGGCGAACAGCGCGAAATCGCGGGGATCATGGCCGCGCGATACCGAGACCATGCGGATGGCGCCGGCCATCTTCATGTTGCCGAGCCTGAGCACCGCGCCCGCCGCCTCGACACCCGACAGGCCCGTCGCCTTGCCGATCCTGTCCTCGAAGATACCGGTGACGCGCTCTGATGTGACCGGATTGTCGACGGCGAGCAGCTTCTTCGGCGCCAACCGGCCGAGCACCAGATTGGCGTCGGTGATCGTCGGCTCGGTGCCGCCGCGCCCGTAGCAGATCGGGCCGGGATTGGCGCCCGCACTTTCCGGGCCGATCTGGATCAGGCCGGCCGCATCGACGCGGGCGATCGAGCCGCCGCCGGCGCCCACCGTATGCACCGCCACCATCGGCACATGGATCGGCATGGCATATTCGATCTCGATCTCGTTCGAGACAGCCGGTTCGGCGTTGCGGATCAGCGCCACGTCGGTCGAGGTGCCGCCCATGTCGTAGGTGACGAGGTTTTCGAAGCCGGCGCGCTTGCCCGTATAGGCGGCGGCGATGACGCCGGAGGCGGGGCCCGACATGACCGTCTTGGCCGATTCACGTGTGACGAAGCGGGCCGAAATCATGCCGCCATTGCCGTTCATGATGAGAAAATCGCGGGCATAGCCCTTGTCGGCCAATTCCGTGCGCAGGCGTTCGACATAGCGCTCCAGGATCGGCTGCACCGAGGCGTTGATCGATGCCGTCACCCCGCGCTCGAATTCGCGCGCTTCCGACAGCAGCGCATGGCCGGTGGTGATGTAGCCATTCGGCCAAAGCTCGGCGGCGATTTCGGCGGCGCGGCGCTCATGCAAAGGGTTGGCGTAGGAATGCAGAAAATGGATGACGAGGGATTCGCAGCCGGCCGCGATCAGCGTCTTCACCGCCGCGCGCATCTCGGCCTCGTCAAGCGGCGTGCGGATGGCGCCTGATGCCTCGACGCGCTCGGACACTTCGAGGCGCAGATTGCGCGGGATGACCGGGACGAACGTGCCCGTCATGCCGTAGGGCTGCGGCCGCGTGCGCCGGCCAAGCTCGATCACGTCGCGAAAACCGCGCGTGGTGATCATGCCGGTCTTGGCCAGCCGGCGCTCCAGCACCGCATTGGTGGTGGTGGTCGTGCCATGCACGATGAGGTCGATGCCGTCGATCGGAAAGCCGGTGGCGCCGAGCGCCGAAACCACGCCAAAGGCCTGGTTGTCGACCGTGGTCGGGGTCTTGGCCAGATACACCTTGCCACCGTCCTTGCCGTCGATCAGGAGCAGGTCGGTGAAGGTTCCGCCGACGTCGATGCCGGCGACGACGCTGCCCAGGGAATCCGGCGGCTGCACCGAAAAATTCTCTTTCATTGTCGAAACCCGAAATGCTGGGACTACGGATATGCCACAGTTTGGAAAGGTGTTTTACGGCGGCATCTTGACGCAAATATCGTTTGTATACTAATAAATTCCGGACACAAGAGCTTACCGCTTCGGCAGCGTGCATGGCACCCCGGAACCTGAATGGTTCGGGCGCGCACGGGAAAGTTTGGCGCCCGCGTCTGTAACTGGGCGAGAAGGTTGGAATTGATGAACACCACGCCCGCGTTCAACACCGCTGAAGCCCGCCCGCTGCAGTTTCCGATTCCGGCCAATGTCTACGCCGAAACCGTGGTCTCGGTGAAGCACTACACCGACCGGCTGTTCTCGTTTCGCATCACGCGCCCGCAGTCGCTGCGCTTCCGCTCGGGCGAGTTCGTGATGATCGGCCTGCCCAATGCCGAGAAGCCGGTATATCGCGCCTACTCCGTCGCCAGCCCGGCCTGGGACGAAGAGCTGGAATTCTTCTCGATCAAGGTGCCGGACGGCCCGCTGACCTCGGAACTGCAGAAGATCCAGGTCGGCGACACGGTCATCATGCGCCAGAAGTCGACCGGCACGCTGGTTGTCGACGCGCTGACCCCGGCCAAGCGCCTGTTCATGATCTCGACAGGCACCGGCATCGCGCCCTTTGCCAGCCTGCTGCGCGACCCCGACACCTACGAGAAATTCGATCAGCTGATCCTGACCCACACCTGCCGCGACAATGCCGAGCTGATCTACGGCCAGGAGTTGGTGGCGGCACTGGAAAGCGACCCTCTGATCGGCGAACTGACCGCCGGCCGCGTCACGCTGTACAATTCAACGACCCGCGAGGAGTCGGCACGCATGGGCCGCATCACCGCGCTGATCGGCTCCGGCAAATTCTACAGTGATCTCGGCATCGAGAAGCTCGATCCCGAGACCGACCGCATCATGATCTGCGGCTCGATGCACATGCTGAAGGACGTCAAGGAGCTGGCCGAAAGCCTCGGTTTCCAGGAAGGTTCGCTCAGCCACCCCGCGAGCTTCGTCGTCGAACGGGCCTTCGTCGGCTGAGGCCAGCGCGTCTCCCGGAAACCTGATTTTGACCTTCCGGTCAAAAATCTGCTGCTTTCGCGGCCTTTTTCAGCTATCCCTCGCCTGAGGACTCGTGAAGCGCGGCTTCGCGGGTTATCGTCGTGCGTGTCGCCCAAAAGCGTCGAGGCTTTGGGAGAACGATGCGCACCAAGAGCGCACGCCGCTGAACGAAAGGGCAGGAGATGAGCAGCACAATCCGCGAAGCCAATCTTGGCACCAAGGTGACGCCGCTGCCGGCACGCGCAGCCGCCAATACGCCGGTGCCGCTGGACCATCACATCGCGCGCAATCCAGGCCTGAAACTCGACCTCGGTTTTCTGGAATCGGTGCGCAGCGTCAACCGCTCGGCGCTGGAGCGCCGCGTCGCCAGCCTGACCAAGCGGCGCTCGATCAAGGCCGACAACCAGGCCGCCTGGCTGCTGCGGGCGATCGCCTGCATGGACCTGACGACGCTCAACTCCAACGACACCGAGGAGCGCGTGCGCCGGCTCTGCGCCAAGGCGATCAACCCGCTGCGCCGCGACATCATGGAAGGCCTCGGCATTGCGGGCGAAACCATCCGGCCGGCCGCAGTCTGCGTCTATCATCCCTTCGTCGCCACGGCGGTCGACGCCGTGCGCGGCACCGGCGTCCATGTCGCCGCCGTCTCCACCGCCTTCCCGCATGGGCTGGCGCCGCTGTCGACCCGGCTGCAGGAGATCGAAGCCTCGGTGAAGGACGGAGCCGACGAGATCGACGTCGTCATTCCGCGCGGCCTGGTGTTCGGCGCCAAGTGGCGCGAGCTTTACAACGAAATCGTTTCGATGCGCGCCGCCTGCGGTGACGCGCATCTGAAGGTCATTTTGGGCACCGGCGATCTCGCCACGCTGCGCAACGTCATGCTTGCCTCGATGGTGGCGATGATGGCGGGCGCCGATTTCATCAAGACCTCGACCGGCAAGGAGAGCGTCAACGCCACACTGCCCGTCGGGCTTGCCATGGTGCGCGCCATCAGGGCCTATTTCGAGGAAACCGGCTATCTCATCGGCTTCAAGCCGGCCGGCGGCATTTCCACCGCGAAAGTGTCGCTCGACTGGCTGGTGCTGATGAAGGAAGAGCTCGGCCGGCCGTGGCTGGAACCAGAGCTGTTCCGCTTCGGCGCCTCGAGCCTTTTGACCGACATCGAGCGCCAGCTCGAGCACCATCTGACCGGGCATTATTCGGCCAATCATCGCCACGCGATGGCTTGAACTGATCGACGCGGTGATGGCTGGAACACCCCTCATCCGTCGCCTTCGGCGACACCTTCTCCCACAAGGGGAGAAGGAAAAGCTCTGCCTCGGCCTGTCGATCAAGTACGATCGTGAGCAACTCGCTGGCCCGCAGTCGTGCGCCTTCCCTTCTCCCCTTGTGGGCCTGTTGCGCAATTCTGGCATTGTGATTCACTTCGATTATGGCTCGGAGGGATTTGCGATGGCGGTGAAGCGGACGGGACAGATGAGCTTTATCGAGGCGTTCCTTGGGAACAAGGCGGTTGGC
>NZ_JAPYKP010000204.1:0-7431 GCF_037179725.1 Mesorhizobium sp. Cs1321R2N1
GCCCTGGTTGCCGGCCCGACGCCCCACATCAGCGCGACCGGCAAATCGTGCAGGAAGGCAAGCTCGGTGCCGGGATCGACCACCACCAGCCCGTCGGGCTTGGCAACCTGCGAGGCGATCTTGGCCAGATGCTTGGTGCGCGCCACGCCGATCGAGATCGGCAGGCCGAGTTCGGCGCGCACACGGCGGCGGATCACGGTCGCGATCTCCCGGGGGGAGCCGAACAAATGCGTGCAGCCGGCGACATCGGCGAAAGCCTCGTCGATGGAGATGCGCTCGACCACCGGCGTGAAATCGTCGAGCACCTTGATCGCCGCGTCGCCCAGCCGCTGGTAGTGGCTGAAATTGCCGCCGACGAAGATCAATTGCGGGCAAAGCTCGCGCGCCTTGCGCCCCGGCATGCCGCCGCGGACGCCGAAGGCACGGGCCTCATAGGAGGCAGCGAGCACCACGCCGCCGCCGACCGCGATCGGCTTGCCGCGCAATGTCGGGTCGAGCAACTGCTCGACCGAGGCATAGAAGGCGTCGAGATCGGCATGCAGGATGGTGGCCGTCGTTTCCATCCTGTTCCGCTCATCCGCAATTGCTGATAGACCAGAACACATAGAGAACAAATGCAGATCGTTGTCAATGCGGGGCCGGGTAGGATGCGTCCTTCTTCCACGGGGGACGAGGAAAGGCCTAGACAATATGTTCGGCCCGCAGCGCTGCCTTCATGCGTTCCAGCGCCGGCTCGCCGCCGGCCGTCAGTTCTTCTGCGATGCGGGCAAGTTGACCGTCGGCCTTGCGATGCCTGCTGCCCCAGGCGCCGAGCGTGGCCAGCACCGGCAAGAGGTCGATGCCGGCTTCGGTCAGCCGGTAGATCGCCTTCAGCCCGTGGCTGGGATCGTCGCTGCGGGTGAGGATGCCTTCATCCTGCAGCGTCTGCAGCCGCTCGGCCAACGTGCGCGAGGAGATGCCTTCATCGGATTGCAGGAACTCGCGAAAATGCCTTTTGCCGGCGAAGACCAGGTCGCGGATGATGAGCAGCGTCCAGCGGTCGCCGAGCAGTTCCAGCGACAGGTTGATCGGGCAAGCGGATCTTTCACGCGTCGACATCTCTATGGTTCCGTTTTTATATCACTTTACTATTGACACCATTATCCATTTGCGTCAAATGGTTCCATAAGTAAATCATTTTCGGCCGAAGAGCTCGCGGTCTCGACAGGAGGAAGACATCATGGACCAGGGGAAAACCAGCGCGCCAAGGACCGTCGTGGTTGTCGGCGCCACCAGTGAGGTCGGCGCGCAGGTCGCTTCCGTGCTCACGGGGCAGGGGCATGCGGTGCGCGGCGTGGCGCGCGGTCTGGGTGTCGCGCTCGACGATGCCGCGGCACTCGCATCGGCCTTCTCCGGCGCCGACAGCGCCTATGTGATGATCCCCTTCGATGTCACCGCGCCGGATCTCCACCGCTTCGAGGACGAAGTCAGCGGGCGCCTGGCGACGGCGATCAGGACTTCGGGCGTGCGCCGCGTCGTGCTGCTCAGCGGCCTCAATGCCCATCTCAGGATGGGGACTTCGCTGGGCGCCGCGAGGATGGAAGAGCGGCTCGAGGCACTCGGACTCGACGAGCTGGTGTTCTTGCGCGCCTCCTTCTTCATGGAGAACTTTGCCAGAGGCATGGGCTTTGTCGAGCAGGCCGCTTCCGGTGTCTTCGCCACGCCCTTCCGCGGCGACCTGCCGATGCCGCTGATCGCCACGCGCGACGTCGGTCAGCGCGCCGCCGCCTTGCTTGGGTCGGAGCATTTTCCGGCCGGGCGCGTCGTCGAGCTGCATGGTGGCGGGTATCATCCTTTCGAGAAGGTGACCGAAATTCTCGGCAAGGCGATCGGGAAGGCGGTGAGCTACCATGCGGCACCTTTCGCCGATGCTCGCGCCGGCATGATCGCCGGCGGCCTGTCGGCGAGCTTCGCCGATGCGCTGGGCGAGACGGCGGCGAGCTTCAACAAGGGCGAGCGATGGGCGTTGGAAGCGCCGTCGCCCGACAATGCCACGCCGACTACTTTCGAAGCCTGGGCACGCGACTTCGCCCGCTCGCGTGGCGCTGCCTGATCCCTCCCATACTGAATCCGGAAACGAGGACACCCGATGAAAAAGCTCATTCTTCAGATGCAGTTGTCGGTCGACGGTTTCGTCGGCGCCGATGCTGACCAGCCGTGGCAGCTCTGGGAGTGGGGCGACGACAATGGCTGGGACGCCGAGCTGAAACAGGATTTCAACGCCGTGTTCGCCGGCATCGACACCATCCTGCTCAGCCGCAAGATGGCCGAGGAGGGTTATCTCACCCATTGGGGCAATGCGGCGAGGAAATATCCGACCGATCCGTTCTATGCCTTCGCCCGGCGCATCGTCGACGCGCGCAAGGTGGTGCCGAGCGACAGGCTCGAGGCCTCGCGTTGGGAGCGCACGACAGTGGTGAGCGGCGACCTGCCGCGCGAGATCAACGCGCTGAAGGCGGGCGACGGCGGCGACATGGCCGTCTTCGGCGGCGCCGGCTTTGCGTCGGCGCTGATCGCGGCCGGGCTGGTCGACGAGTTCCAGCTGTTCGTCAATCCTGCCGTGCTGGGCGCCGGCCGTCGCATCTTCGACCAAGGCGGGTTCCGAAACCTGCGGCTGCTTGGTTCGAAGGCCTATGCCTGCGGCATGGTGGTCAGCCGCTACGCGCCGGCAGGCTGATTGCCGGCGTACAGGCCTGGTGCCGACAAAAAAGACGTTTGGGCGGAATCCTTTGCCCGCTTCTCTTCGTCTTCAAGATGCGGTCGTCGCAAGGGCGGCCGCATCAATCTGAATGGAAAGACAGACCATGATCCTGGTGACAGGCGCCACCGGCCTGAACGGCAAGGCAATCGTGCGCGAGTTCGCGCGGCAGAAGCATAAAGTGAGGGCGCTGGTTCGCGATCTGGACCGGGCATCGGCGGCGGGGCTCGGCGGACTTGCCGGCGTCGACCTGATCGAGGGCGATATGCGCCGGCCGGAGACGCTTGGCGCGGCACTTAATGGCATCGATCGCGTGCTGACGATTTCGACCGCGGCCGAAGACATGGTCGAGACGCAGTGTCGTTTCATCGATGCCTGCAAGCCGGCCGGCGTCGCGCATGTGGTGAAGTTTTCCGGCGCCGAATCCAACATCGGCTATGACGCGACGAAGTTCCGCTTCACGCGCATGCATGAGGAAATCGAGCGCTATCTCGAAGCGGCCGCGATGGCGTGGACCCACCTTCGCCCCAGCCAGTTCATGCAGGTCTATTTGCGCGACGCGCCGACCATCGCCACCGAAGGCGCTTTCCATCTGGCGCTTGGCGACACCGAACTGTCGCCGGTCGATGTCGAGGATATCGCCAAGGTCGCCGTCCGGCTGCTGTGCGACGGTGGCCACGAAGGCGAGAGCCTCGACATGACCGGACCCGAGGCGCTGACGATGAGCGACATCGCGGCGCGGATATCGCAGGCGATCGGCAAGCCGGTCCGCTACGTCGATATCAGCCCGCGGGAGCGCCGGCGCAATCTGCTGGCCGCCGGTGTCCCCGCCGACTTCGCCGACGCACTGGACGAGCAATTGGCGGAGCGGCGGCGGCGGCCGAAATCGCGTGTGCATCTGGCGACGCATGAGATGTTCGGCGTGCGGCCGACGCCGTTCGTCGAATTCGCCCGGCGGTATGCCGCGATGTTTGGAGGCTGAGCGCGTCCGCAAAAAAGCGCCCACCGTCACGTATCCTTTTTGTCTGCCCGTACGTCTCTGCCTTCCGAAGGTCGCGTCTTCCGCGATCCGCAACCCGAGGAGAATATCATGGCGAGCATCGAGAGCGAGGCAAACAGGAACCATTACGCTGTTATGGCGGCCAATGCGGACAAGCTGACCAGCCCGCAGGCGATCATCGACCACAACGATATCCACTGGACGGCGCTGACCGGCGAGCCGCACGGCGTCGACTATATCGAGGTCGATGCCGGCGGCGTGCCGGCGATGTGGGTGGTGCCGAAAGGCGCCGACGAGCAGCGGGTGCTGTTTTATGCGCATGGCGGCGGCTTCATCGGCGGCTCGATCTACACCCACCGCAAGCTGGTCGGCCATCTCGCCAGGGCCATCGGCTGCCGGGCGCTGCTCTACGACTATCCGCTGGCGCATCAAGCCCAGCATCCGGCCCAGCTCGAGGCCGCGATATCGGCCTGGAACTGGCTCGTCGACCAGGGCTTCGACCCCGGGCGGATCGTGATTGCCGGTGACTCCTGCGGCGCGGTGCTGACCTATGGCGTCCTGCAGCGGCTGCGTGCGCAAGGGCGGCCGCTGCCGGTCGCCACGCTGATCATCTCCGGCTGGTTCGACATGGCGCTGACCGCCGCCAGCTATGAGACCAACCGCGAGAAAGATCCGGCCTTCGCCAGGGAAGCCGTCGACTGGCTGGCGGCCAATTTCATCGGCGATGCCGATCGGCGCGATCCCGAGGTCAGCCCGCTCTATGCCGATCTCTCCGGCTTTCCACCCGTCTTCCTGCAGGCCGGCGCCGACGAGACGCTGGTCGACGAAAGCCGCATGTTCGCCGAGCGGGCGAGGCAGGCGGGGGTCGAGACGCGACTCGACGTGTTTGACGGCATGCTGCACTCCTTCCAGATGATGGCCGGGCGGGCGCCCGAGGCCGACAATGCCATTGCCGGCTTCGCCGCCTGGGTACGGCCGAGATTGGGGCTGCCGGCTGCCGGTGAGAAGACCCGGGAAAAGGCGGCGTGAGCATGCGACGGCTGATCGTGTCGAGTTTCGTCTCGCTGGACGGCGTCATCGAGGCGCCCATGACATGGGCCTCGCCGTTCTTCATCGGAGAGAATGTGGACCATGCCTTCCAGGCGCTTTCGAACGTCGAGTTCTTCCTGCTTGGCCGTGCCACCTACGAGATGTTCTTCGCGCGCTGGCCCGGGATCAAGGGTCCGTACATGGACCGCATCAACGGCCTGAAGAAGCTGGTCGCCTCGACGACGCTGAAGACGGTGTCGTGGAATGCCACGCTCATCAACGGCGACGTCGCCGAGGCGCTCGCGGCGCTGAAACGCCAGCCGGGCGGCGACATCCTGAAATATGGCGTGTCGCAGCTCGACCGCACCTTGCTTTCCGCGGGGCTGGTGGACGAGTATCATCTGTCGATCGTGCCGACATGGGTCGGGCACGGCAAGCGCGCCTTCGACGATGTTGGTTCCATCAACCTCGATCTTGTCGGCACGCATCGCTTCGACAATGGTGTGGTGACCCTGATCTATGTGCCGCGATGAACCAGCAGATCCGCAAATCTCTCGACACGGCGCAAGGCATGCGGGCCTGGCCTGAGCCCGACCGCGTGTTCGACCTGCGCTATGCCGCGTTCCTGGAGACGGTTTTGCATCTGCGCGCCAGGCTGCATCGCTATTGCGCGCGCATGACCGGCTCGGCGCTGGATGGCGAGGACATCATGCAGGAGGCGCTGTTCGAGGCCTATCGCAAGATCGAGCTGCTCGACGATGCGCAAGCGCTACGGCCGTGGCTTTTCCGCATCGCGCATAACCGCTGCATCGACTTCATCCGCAATCGCCGCACACGGCACGCGGCCGAGGCCTTCTATGCCGGCGTCGACATCGTGCTGCCGGTCGAGCCGGCCGGTCCGGGGGCCGGCCGCGCCATCGAGCGGCTGGTCGTGCATCTGCCACCGAAGGAGCGCGCCTGCGTGCTGCTCAAGGATGTCTTCGACCATTCGCTGGAGGAGATCGCCGACCTCGTCGGCTCGACATCGGGCGGCGTCAAGTCGGCGCTCAATCGCGGCCGCGCCAAGCTCGCCGCCTTGCCGGCGCAACCGGTCGCGGCGCCGCCACACGATCCTGAACTGGAGCGGCTGCTCGACCGCTATGTCGCGCTCTTCAATGCCAGGGACTGGGACGGTGTGCGGGCGCTGACCAGCGCCGATGCGCGCCTGCAGGTTTCGGACTGCTACAACGGCCTGCTCTCGGCCTCTCCCTACTTCGTCGAATATGAGCGCAACGAGCTGCCCTGGCGCATGCGGCCAGGCGCGTTCGAAGGGGAGATCGTGTTGGTCGTCGACAGGCAATATGGCGAGGTCTGGCGGCCGGCCTATCTGGTGCGGGTCCGTGCCGATGGCGGCGTGATCAGGAGCATTGCCGATTATTACGCGTGTCCCTGGATCCTGGAGATGGCGGCCGACGACGGGTGAGGAAGCTCGGCATCGAAGACCTTCGGAAATAGCAGTGGCGAGAAGAAGTTCTTCTGCAAAATGCGCGTGGGGATGGCCTATGTGGGCAGCACTAAGATGATTGGGTTTACCTCCGCAGGTGGGCAGGTTTCACTGAATCCCAAGGTCTACGAAAGCCATGCCGGGGACATGACGACGCCATATCCCAGCTTTCGGATTTGAAGGCTGGCAAGCCCAGCTCGCGGGATGTCGGCAATTGCGCTCCGGCGAAATGATCCGCCGAGGCCGGCGGGGACTTCTGTCGCACTCACTTCGCGTCATGAAAAATGATGCCGACAGTATGGCGCATGCCTGAGCGCAGGCGGCTGACGCCGTGGCGCAGATTGACGCGGTAATTGCCTTTGGTTCCCTGCACCGGCCGGTTGTGGACGGCGAAAGCCACCGCGTCGCCCTGGCGCAAGGGCACCACTTCGACCCGGCTCTGCATGCGCGGCCGCTGTTCGGTCAGCGCGAATTCGCCGCCGGTGAAATCCTCGCCGGGCTCGGAAAGCAGGATCGCCACCTGCAGCGGGAAGGCGAGGTCGCCGTAGAGGTCCTGGTGCAGGCAGTTGAAGTCGCCAGGCACATATTGCAGCAAGAGCGGCGTCGGCCTGACCTGGCCGGCGGCATGGCACTGTTCGAGAAACGCTGCATGCGTGCTGGGGTAGCGCATGGCGATCTCCATGCGCTCGTTCCACCGGTTGGCGACCTCGGCCAGCCTCGGATAGAGCGCGCCGCGCAGGCCGCCGATGAGATCGGGCAAGGGATAGCGGAAATAACGGTATTCGCCCTTGCCGAAGCCATGCCTGGCCATGTGGATGTGGCTGCGGAAATGCTGCTCCTGGGGGTAGAGGCCGGCGAGCTGCCGGCACTCTCGCGGTGACAGCAGCTTTTCCATCACCGCGCAGCCGAAGCCGTCGAGCTCGGCCGTGAGTGCGGGCCAGTCGTAGGCGGCGATGCGTGTCTCGGCGGCTTCGACCAGCGATGGGGCAACCCTGGCGTCGGCGTTCATATCGCGGCCTCCCTTTCCAGCAAGGCGCGCTTGCGTTCGATCCCCCAGCGGTAGCCGGACAGCGAGCCGTCGGCGCGCAGCACGCGGTGGCAGGGAATGCCGAGCGCGATGGCGTTGGCGGCACAGGCCGTCGCCACGGCGCGAGCCCCGTCCGGCATGCCGAGGCGCCGGGC